>JANMPY010000261.1:0-3146 GCA_031370095.1 Betaproteobacteria bacterium | reverse complement strand
TGACGGCGAGATTATTCCGTGATTGGGTTGGAAGCCGCATAAAGGTTGTCGCTCGAGCGCAACCGGTGTGCAGGATCAACAAATTTACGCAGTCGGCGGCACAAACCCCATCGCCTGATCGGCACCGTCACCAAAAAAGTGCCGCTGCATTTGTTCTTCGAGATATTTGCGCGCTTTGATGTCGGCCAGATTCAGGCGGTTTTCATTCACCAGCCGTTTCTGTTGCTCAAGCCACTCTTTCCACGCCTGCTTGGACACACTTTCATAAAGTTGCTTCCCCAGTGGGCCAGGGTACGGCGGATAGTCGAGACCTTCGGCTTCCGTTTTGAGTTTGACGCAATTCACCATTCTTGCCATTTGCTGCTCCATTGTTGATCCGGCACACGATAACAATCATTACTCATTGTGCCGCATTTCTCACCCTCTCCTTCGGGAGAGGGTTGGGGGTTGAGCGGGGAATTCGAGCGGCATGCCGCTTGCCCGCGAAACGGTGACCCGATGTAACGGGTCACGCGCACTGCAAGTGAGGGAAATCGTGTTGCTACACAGATTTCGAATAAATTTTCGAACGCCGTGAATAGTTATATAAGGCCTGCTTTTCCTGCGGCAACTTCGACACATCGGTTTCCACAAAGCCGCGCTCAACAAACCACTGCGTCGTTTGCGTCGACAGTACGAACAAGGTTTTAAAACCTTTTTCCTTGGCGCGCTTTTCGGCAAAACTTAAAATTCGCTCGCCGCGGCCGCCGTCGCGATAAAACGGATTCACCGCCAGACACGCAAGCTCAACCGCTTTGTCGTTGGGGAACGGATACAGCGCGGCGCAGCCGATGATTTCGCTATCGTGTTCCAGCACCACGAAACGATCAATTTCTTTTTCGATCAACGCGCGCTCGCGTTTCACGAGGATGCCCGCCGTCACCAGCGGATCGATGATGCCCATGATACCGTCGGCGTCGGTAAGCTTCGCGTCACGCAGGCAGTCTGCTGCCTCAAGCACGATCATGGTGCCGATACCGTGATGCGTGAACAGCTCCATCAACAGCGCGCCGTCAATGTGGCGGCTGATCAGGTGCGCGCGCTTCACGCCCTCGCGCACTGCGCGGATCGCGCAGGGCAGGAACAGTCGAATGTCTTCGGTCTGCCCGCCGTATCGCACTGAATTAAGCGCCTCCTGCGCCTGCAGGGCGGTGAGCTCGTTGATCAAGCGGTCTTTGCTGTCAGTGGCACCGAGCGTCTCGGTTAGAAAAATAAGTTTTTCCGCTTTCAGCGCGATGGCAACCGAGGTCGCCACATCTTCGAGCGTGCAGTTAAAAATATCGCCCGTTGGCGAAAAACCAATCGGCGAAATCAACACCACTTCGTCGTCGTCGAGCCGCCGCACGATGCCTTCCGCGTCGACCTTGCGCACTTGACCGGTGTGCATGAAATCGACGCCATCGCGCACGCCGACCGGCTTGGCAGTGATGAAATTGCCGGATGCGACGCGGATATCGGCGCCCGCCATCGGTGAATTGGCAAGCTCGGTGGAAAGTGTCGCTTCAATTTCCATGCGGACAATACCGTTTGCTTCCTTCACGCAGCGGAGAGCCGCGTCATCCGTCACGCGACGGCCATCGACCAAGCGGGAAACAACACCGTGTTGCTTCAACTGATCCTCCACCTGTGGGCGCGTGCCGTGTACCAGCACCACCCGAATCTCCAGGCTCACCAGCACATTGATGTCGTGCGCCAACTGCATCATCTCGCCGTCGGTAAGTACTTCGCCGCCGAACGCGATCACGATGGTGCGCTCGCCGAATTCGTGGATGAACGGCGTGGCGCTACGGAACCACTTGACGAAAGCTTCGAGTTTTTTTGCGTCGTTCTTGGCCATGCGAGCCGATGTTGGGATTGAGAAGTGAAGGAGCGAGCGTCATTTTAGCGATAAGCAGGCGTTTATGCGCAGTGACGTTACACCCTGCGTATAGGGGTTATTTCTGACAGCGAATTGGAGTAGTGTCGCGCGATTTCCATTGGATAAGCCTCCTTCCTCCGCACTGTGGGGGGAGAGCGAAGCGAGGGGGCAATCGGGATGGGGGTGTCGTTGCAAATATCGCATCGACTTTGGCATCGCCCCCATCCTAACCTTCCTTGCAGGACGCGTTGGCCGTTGCATCGGCCAACCGTTCAGCGGGCGTGACGCATGCGTCACGAAACCACCGCTTCACCCCCGTACCCGGGGGAAGGAATTAGCTGGTAGATGTTGCAGCAAGGCGCATTAAATTTGCATCACAGTGCTAAATCTCCAAATCGCGCCGCCAACGCTGCAATCGCCGCCAGCCCGGCAGTTTCGGTGCGCAGTACACGCGGCCCGAATTTCGCCGCGATCACATCTTGCGCCACGGCACGCGCGATCTCATCATCAGTGAATCCGCCCTCCGGCCCGATCAATAGCGCAATCGGCCTCGACGCGTCAACGCTGGCGAGCAATGACTTTTCTGCCTGCGGATGCAGCAGCACACTCACGCCCTCGAACGAATTTTTCAACCATTGATCCAGCGTTTGTATTTCCCGCACCAACGGCACGCGGTTGCGCCCGCATTGCTCGCACGCTGCAACGGCAATCGCCTGCCAATGCGCAATGCGCTTTTCGGCACGGTCGCCGACCAGTTTCAACGTCGCGCGTGAGCTTGCAATTGGCGCAATGCAAGTCACGCCGAGCTCGACCGCTTTTTGCATAATGAGATCCATCTTGTCGGCCGTCGCCAGCGCTTGCACCAGCGTGAGCTGCAGCGGCGATTCGCGCTCAACAGAGTCGAACTTGTCGAGGGTCACCGTCGCATCACGTTTACCGATGCTGATCACTGTCGCGACGAATTCTCCGCCGATGCCATCGAACAAGGTGATCGATTCGCCGCTTGCGATGCGCAACACATGCAAATGCCGCACGACCGATTCGCCGACGGCGAAAGTCGTCCCGGATTCACTCGGACGTGGCAAAAAATGGTGGACAAAAAAACAAAGTGTGGTCACGTCGCTCACGACAAAATGATGCGGGTTTTGGATGCGGATTACGCTGGAGTATTATAGCGGCGCGTTGTTCACGATCAGCATAATCTGCTCTGCCAATGCGCCGAAATCATCTCTCAATTTGTCTCACCGAT
>JANMPY010000243.1:0-6633 GCA_031370095.1 Betaproteobacteria bacterium | reverse complement strand
GCCAGCAGTTTCACCCACCTCTACAACGCCATGAGCCCGTTGCATCACCGCGAGCCAGGCATCGTCGGCGCGGCACTGGCTCACGCCAAATACGCCGAACTGATTCCGGACTTGCTGCACGTGCACCCCGGCGCCATCCGTGTGGCCCTGCGCTCAATCCCGTGCCTGTATTGCGTCACCGACTCCACCGCCGCTGCCGGCATGCCCGACGGTGAGTACCGTCTCGGTCGGCACACCGTGACGAAATGCATGGGCGGCGTACGGCTGGCCGATGGCACGCTCGCAGGCTCGACCTTGACGATGGATCAGGCGCTGCGTAATTTGGTGAACGAGCTGCATCTGGATCTGGCTGATGCGTCGCGGCGGGTGTCGACGTATGCGGCCGATTTTTTAGGTATCACTGATCGCGGCCGACTCGTGACCAATGCGTGGGCCGATGTGGTGGTGCTGGATCGCGACTTGAAATTGACGGATGTATTTGTTGAAGGATTGTCGGTGGAACATGCCAGATAATTCGTGCATGTTGAATGAAGCGCGTGAAGCACCGGCGGCGATTGCGGCCTTGATGCGTATTGATGACGCGGCCTATCGTGATTTTGGCGCGCGTTTGCGTGCGACCAATCCGACAGCGGTATTGACAGTGGCGCGTGGCAGTTCGGATCATGCGGCGCATTTCATGGCCTATCTCATCATGGCCAAAATGGGCCGTTTGGTGACGTCGCTGCCGATGTCCCTGATCACGCTTTATCAATCGCAGATTCAATGCAAAGGATTACTGTCGCTCGCGTTTTCACAGTCGGGGCAGAGCCCAGACCTGATCGCGCCGATGCGTTTTTTTACCAACGGCGGCGCGACGACGGCGGCATTTGTCAACGATGCGGCTTCCCCCTTGGCTCAGGCGGTGCAGTCGGTGTTTGCCTTGCACGCGGGAACCGAGGCAAGTGTGGCCGCGACCAAAAGTTTTATCGCACAAATGGTTGCCGGTGCGCGCGTGGTCGGCGCGTGGGCGGATGATGCGGTGTTGCTCGACGCGCTGATGCGATTGCCTGAATCGCTTGCCCGTGCCGCAGACTGCGATTGGTCGGAGGCTATCGAGGTGTTGAAAGACGCGGATCGATTGTTCGTGATTGGTCGCGGCACCGGACTGCCGGTGGCGATGGAGGCTGCGCTTAAATTCAAGGAGACCTGCGCCATTCAGGCAGAAGCGTTTTCCGGTGCTGAAGTGAAACACGGCCCGATGGCGCTGATTGATGAGGGCTACCCGCTGCTGGTGCTGGCACCGCGCGGGCCGGCGCAGGCGGGTCTGCTCGCACTGGCAGACGAGATGCGCGGGCGCGGTGCGCGCGTACTGCTCGCGGCACCGGCCGGTATCAAGGGGTGTAATCTGGTCATTGCTGAAACCGCGTCGGTCGAGCTCGATCCGATTTCGGTCGTACAAAGTTTTTATCCGATGGTTGAAGCGCTGTCGCGCGCGCGCGGCCTCGACCCGGATCGTCCGCGTCATTTGGCAAAAGTCACCAGGACGCAGTAGGCCGCGATGGCACTTCAACAGATGCCAGCGGCGTCCACACCTGTCTGCCTCGCCATGGATATTGGCGGCACCAAAGTGCGCTTGGGCCTCATTGATCGAGCGGGCACGCTGCATGTTGCGGCAACACAGGCGACCGACGCTAAACTCGGCGCGGAAGTGGTATTGGCTTCCATGTTTCAAGGCGCGGACAAGCTGTTCGCGCAGGCGGCAATTGGCGGACTCAGCGTGGTTGGTGTTGGCATCTCGTCTTGCGGCGTGATCGAGCCTGTCAGCGGCAACGTGGTTGCGGCGGCACCTGCGATCCCCGGCTGGGAGGGTGTGGCACTCGGAGAAATATTTCGCAAGAAATATGCGCTGCCCGTGTCAGTGGATAACGATGCGAATTGCGCGCTAGTCGGTGAAAACTGGCAAGGCGGCAGCCAAGTCAGCACGCACGGCATCGTGCTGATGCTGACGCTCGGCACAGGGCTGGGTGGCGCCATGATGGTCGATCAGCGTTTGATCAGCGGCCATCATCACCTGACCGGCCACTTTGGGATGGCCAGGGTGTGGGATCGCGTGGCCAATAAACTGGTACCCGTGGAATGGCTGGTGTCGGGTTCGGGACTGCGCAATATTTATGTTCAACACACCAACGCAGATGGCATCGCCATTGCGGACGGTGAAGCGGTGATGAAGCTCGCCGGAGCGGGCGACAAGCTGGCTGACGAGGCGCTGGAGCTTTGGCTTGATCACCTCGCGCTCCAGTTGCATAATTTTTACTGGGCAATTGATCCGGATCTGGTCTTGATCGGTGGTGGCGTGATTCACTCAAAAGCGATATGGTGGCAGCGCTTAACAGCAAAGCTGGCCGCGTTGGACGTGCATATTCCCCTGGCACCCGCCGCGCTCGGCAATGACGCGGGCGTTTTTGGCACCGCGAAATTGGTCTGGGACAAATTAGCCGAGTGACGTGTCGGTTTCGTCCCTTTCATCGCGGTTTCATCAAGTCCTCGCGGCGATCAAGGATCAACTCGACTTCTCTGTATTGCCTGTTCACCAAAAAATAAACCTCGCCACTGTTGGCCATCATGCGATCCAGTGGCTGACCGTTAAGATATTCCCACGACGTGCCATCAAATCCGATCATGCGATATTTGCCGCGCGGCACGTTGGGATGAAACCAAGGCTGTTGTCCCGCAAACCCTGCGCCGGTTTGTGGAGCGCGAAACAGCGGGATCGATGGCTTGCGCCAGCCGTGCGGGAAATGTGGTGATGTCGTTTGGCCGCCGTAAAATGCGGTGAGTTCAGTGGGATAAAGATCGAGCACGCCGCGGCTGAACCACAACACGTGGCCGCCATTGCCGAGTTCGCGCGTGAGCAAAATGGAATCGCGCAATTGTTCCCAGCCTGAGTCTTTACCATCGCCAACGATGCGGATGCCTGCGATCAAATCCCTGGTTCGGTTTGCGCCGATTGCCTTAACAACCTCATTTTGTGCGCGCCAAGTCGTCTCAAAATCGTCATAGCTGAATCGATATGCCTGCGGGATAAATTCATCCCAACGTGGTGTGATGTTTTTCGCCGCAGGTGACACCGTCGTGATGTGATCCGCCGCAGTCCACCCGGCCCATTTTGGCCATTCGAGCAAATAGTTTTCCCACGACCACGGATATACCGCCGGGCTCAACGAGACGATGAGCCCGGGACGGCGCGCGCGAATTTCCTGCACAAATATTCGCGCGAATTCGTTCACCTTGTCTGCACGCCAGCGCATCCACTCCGTGTCTTTATGGTCAGCAGGCGGTTGCCCGCCGTCGTGTTCTCTGGCGTAAACCTGTCGCGTGTAATCGTCGTAACCCATCGTGATGTACGGCCAGACAATACGATCATCGAGCTGCACGCCGTCGAGATCATATTTATCGGCCG
Organism: Betaproteobacteria bacterium; assembly: GCA_031370095.1. Lineage (GTDB taxonomy): Bacteria > Pseudomonadota > Gammaproteobacteria > Burkholderiales > Usitatibacteraceae > UKL13-2. The sequence goes on along the minus strand of JANMPY010000243.1, from coordinate 3,194 downwards.
CCTCCAGCACGATGCCGAGCAATAATTTGCGGCTCGCCGGATGCAGTGGATTGAGCCAGACGAAGCCGTTTGGTGCGACCTCGCTGCCGTTGATGTCGCGGCTCAATAGCTCTGGATATAAGCGACGCAAATGCGGCATCATGGTTTTGTGTGCCGCCATGAAACCGTACTCGAACCACGCAATCGTAATGAGTCCGTTGCGATGCGCCTCGATCAGCGTTTCCTGCAATAGGTCGCGCGCTGCCAGCTTTGTAGAGTCGTGGTGACCGATTGGGTTCTGCGGAAAAAAACTCGGTCGCGTGTGGACGCCAATCATTTTGTCCAGCGCTTCGGATGGAAATTGTGTGTAGCCGTTTTTCCACACTTCGACGTAAACAGTATTGAGGCCAATCTCGCGCAAGCGCTGCATTGTTTTCGCGGTATTTTGTGGCGTTGAAATTGCGGTGTTGGCGGTTGTCGTGATCCAGGTGCCGCGTACTTCGGGTGTCGTGGTGATTGATGAATCGATATTAGACGTTGCGCAACCAGCGAGAAGTAAAAATCCAAACGTCGCAAGAGATAGCACAAGACGCGCGACGTGCGTACCATTGATGAATGTAGATCGCCATTCGGCGGGGCGGGTAGGCCATTTGTGGCTTGCGTGCCGCGCCAGTGTTAGAGTTTGTATTGTTTTTGCGGCGAACGGCATCACGCAAACAACGCCAACACGCCATCCAGACCCACATGATTAATCGCCACGTTCGCCTTCGCCTGCACCACGGGTTTCGCGCGATACGCGACCGACAATCCGGCCTCGGCCAACATGGGTAAATCATTCGCGCCATCGCCAATCGCGATACATTGCTCGCGGTTGAGCGAAAGTGCGGCAGCCGTTTTGCGCAAATGGCGCGCCTTCGCTGCAGCATCGCACAGCGGGCCGGTGACGGTGCCGGTGAGTTTTCCATCGGCGATTTCGAGCACGTTGGAAAAAGCGAAGTCAATGTCGAGCCGCGTGCGCAGTCGCTCAGTGAAAAAAGTGAACCCGCCCGACACCAGAAGGAGTTTGATTCCATATTTTTTTGCAGCCGTGATGAGCGTTTCAGCACCCGGCGAAAGCTTGAGACGCTGATCATAGACGCGCTGCAAGGCCGACTCCTCCAAGCCCTTTAACAACGCCACACGCTCGCGCAAACTTTCCGGCCAATCGATTTCGCCGCGCATCGCACGCGCCGTCACTGCAGCGACTTCTTTTTTCTTGCCAAGAAAATCGGCAATCTCGTCGATGCACTCGATGGTGATGAGGGTCGAATCCATATCCATCGCGATGAGTCCGATGTCAGCGAGCGTGCGCCCAGACGGGACGAATGCAAAATCCAGTTGCGCTGAATCGCAACGCGCCCTCACCGCCGCGCGACTATCGTTGCCGTCATCGGCATTCGATAAACGAAACGCCTGATGCGCAACGCGACCGATACGCTCGATCCCGTTCGCGGCAGCCATCGTGTGCAACGCGCGCAGATCGGCGCTCGCGATGTCTTCGCCCTGAATGATGAGATCCGTGCTCATGCCGCAGCCGCCGTCGCGTTTGCCAATGCCGGCGTGAGCTCGCGCAAAATATTTTTGATCTCAGTGACGCGGTCACGCACATTCTCAAAAGATTTTTCGATGCGCAGCTTGTCTTGTCCGGCTAATTTGTATTGGCGCTTTTGCTGTACGAGCTGGATCACGCGATGCGGATGGATCGGCGTGTCCGCGCCGAATTGCACCATGATCGCCTGCGTGCTCGCGTCGATTTTGAGCAAGTCCAAAGGCTTACCGAGGATGCGCAGCCGATGACAGTCGACCAGCGTTTGCGTGGGCAAAGGCAGCAAGCCGAAACGGTCAACTAATTCTTCCTGCAATTGATCAAGTGATGATTCGTCGCCACAATTGGCGAGGCGTTTGTAGATCACCAGCCGCTCGTGTACGTCGCCGCAATACGCTTCCGGCAGCAGCGCGGGCGTGTGCAGATTGATTTCCGTGGCCACATTCAGCGGCTTCAATAAATCCGGTTCGCGACCGGCCTTCAACGATTTGACGGCCGCGTTCAACATGTCCGAGTACATCGTGAAACCAATATCCTGAATGCCGCCCGACTGTGAGTCACCGAGGACTTCGCCCGCGCCGCGAATTTCAAGGTCGTGCATCGCGAGATAAAAGCCTGCGCCCAGGTCTTCCATCATTTGAATCGCTTCAAGGCGTTTTTTTGCGTTCGCATTCAGCGCCTCGAAAGGTGGCGTGAGCAAATACGCATAGGCCTGATGGTGCGAACGTCCGACGCGACCGCGCAGTTGATGCAATTGCGCAAGTCCGAATTTATCGGCGCGATGAATCAAAATTGTATTTGCGGTCGGCACATCGATGCCGGTCTCGATGATGGTTGAGCACAATAGAACATTGGAGCGTTGATGATAAAAATCCCGCATCACGCGTTCCAGTTCGCGTTCCGGCAATTGGCCGTGCGCAACCGCGATGCGCGCTTCTGGCAGCAGTTTGGCGAGGCGATCATATTGGTTCTGAATCGTATCGACTTCGTTGTACAGATAGTAGGCCTGCCCGCCGCGCTTTAATTCTCGCATGACGGCTTCAACAATAATCCCGTCGGACAAGGGATTGACGAATGTTTTGATGGCGAGCCGTCGTTGCGGCGCGGTCGCGATTACCGAAAAATCGCGCAAGCCTTCGAGCGACATGGCGAGCGTGCGTGGAATCGGTGTTGCCGTTAACGTCAGCACATCGACTTCAGTGCGCAAAGCTTTCAGCGCCTCTTTCTGCCGCACGCCAAAGCGATGCTCCTCATCGAGAATCACCAACCCCAAATTTTTGAACACCACATCTTTTTGGATCAGCTTGTGTGTGCCAATCGCAATATCCACTGTGCCATCGGCGATACCTTTCATCGCCAGCGTCGTTTCTTTGGCCGAACGAAACCGCGAAAATTCTGCAATCTTCACCGGCCATTCGGCAAAGCGATCAGAAAAGTTTTGGAAATGTTGCTCGGCTAACAGCGTGGTGGGTACTAAAATCGCGACCTGTTTGCCTGCGGCGACGGCGATGAAAGCCGCACGCAGTGCCACTTCGGTTTTGCCGAAGCCCACGTCGCCGCAAACGAGGCGATCCATCGGCTTGCCCGATGTCATATCGGCCATCACGGCCTTGATGGCGGCGGCTTGATC
>JANMPY010000225.1:0-14425 GCA_031370095.1 Betaproteobacteria bacterium | reverse complement strand
CGCCTTCGCCAACACCTCGTCGTCGCTGATTCAATCAAAAATTACCGGCAACATCCTGTTCATTTTGCTGCCGCCGTTGTCGCACTGGAATTTCTACTTCGCCTATTTGATCGCCGCCATGATTCGTGCATTGGCCGTCGGGCTTGGCGTGTTTCTGGTCGGTATTTTCGTGGCACACGTGCCGGTGCACAATATCGTGTGGATTGTGGTGTTCGCGCTACTTGGCAGCGGCTTGCTGGCAGCGATGGGCATCTTGGCCGGGCTTTGGGCTGACAAATTCGATCAGCTCGCGGCATTCCAGAATTTCATCATCATGCCGGCCACGTTTTTGTCCGGCGTGTTTTATTCGATTCGTTCACTGCCCGACTTTTGGCGCGGCCTGTCGCATTTCAATCCGTTTTTTTACATGATCGATGGATTTCGCTACGGATTTTTCGGTGTGTCTGACGTTTCGGTCTGGCTTTCCTTCGGTGTCACCGCTGGCGCATTCTTTTGCCTTTCTGCCGTCACTCTTTACTTGTTAAAATCAGGGTATAAGTTACGGCAGTAGTAGCAGACAGAAAGTACCTAGATCGCCATTTAACGAGGTGTTTGAGGCACAAATGCCCTGAAAGACGCGCCAGTGCTAGTGTTTGTAATTTTTGGCACACATAAAGCCACCGCCTGTGCGTCCGAGCAAATATTTTTTCATCACGCAAGAATCTACCCATGGTTACCCCAGAAGCAATCCAAACCTACATCCGCGAAAAGCTCGCCTGCGATCACTTGGCTGTCGAAGGCGATGGCGCGCACTTTCAGGCCGTGATCGTGTCGGCTGCGTTCGACGGCAAATCGCGCGTGCAGCGCCACCAGATTGTCTACACCGCACTCGGCGACCGGATGCGCGAAGAGATACACGCACTCTCGATGCAGACGCTCACACCGGCCGAGTGGTCGCAACACGCTGTCAAATCTTAACGATCCCAAGCCATGCAAAAACTAAAAATCCGTGGCGGCAAGCCGCTTGGCGGAACCGTTCGTATCTCGGGTGCCAAGAACGCGGCATTGCCGATTTTGTGTGCGGCGATTTTGTCGCCCCAGACATTGACGCTGCACAACGTGCCGCAACTCAACGACATCGGCACGATGTTAAAGCTGCTCGAGCAGATGGGCGTGTCAACGCGTCGCGAGGGCGAAACGGTGGTGCTCAATGCCGCCAATCTCACCAATTTATCCGCGCCGTATGACCTCGTCAAAACCATGCGCGCTTCGATCCTGGCGCTGGGCCCGCTGCTTGCGCGATTCGGCAAAGCGCGCGTCTCGTTGCCGGGTGGCTGTGCGATCGGCGCGCGGCCGGTCGACTTGCATATCAAGGGGCTGGAAGCGATGGGTGCGACGATTACCATCGAGGGTGGCGACATCCATGCGAGTGCCGTTAAATTAAAAGGCGCGCATATTTTCATGGACATCGTCACCGTCACCGGCACCGAAAATCTGATGATGGCAGCCTGTCTGGCCGATGGCACCACCATCCTCGAAAACGCCGCGCGCGAGCCAGAGGTCGTGGATCTCGCCGAGTGTTTGATCAAGATGGGCGCAGATATTACCGGTCATGGCAGCGACGTGATCACCATCAAGGGCGTTGCGTCGTTGCACCAAGCTGCGCATGCCGTGATGCCAGACCGTATCGAGACCGGCACTTTCCTGGCTGCCGTCACCGCAACCGGTGGCGATGTACGCGTGACCAACGCGGCACCACGCACGCTGGACGCGGTGATTGAAAAACTGCGTGATGCGGGTGCGACCATCACCAGCACTGACAGCGAAATTCACGTGGTGAGCAAGGGCCGCCCGAATGCGGTAAACGTACGGACCGCGCCGTATCCGGCGTTTCCGACCGACATGCAGGCGCAATTCATCGCGCTGAACACCATCGCGACCGGCACCGCAATTGTCACCGAAACGATTTTTGAGAACCGCTTCATGCATGTGCAGGAGCTGGTGCGGCTGGGCGCGAAAATTGACATCGAAGGCAACACCGCCATCGTCACCGGCATGCAAAAACTCACCGGTGCGACCGTGATGGCGACCGATCTGCGCGCGTCCGCCTGTCTGGTCATTGCGGGGCTCGTGGCCGAGGGCGAGACGATTGTGGATCGTATTTATCATCTGGATCGCGGCTACGACCACATTGAGAAAAAGCTGGTCGCGCTCGGCGCCGATATTGAGCGCGTCGATTGATGATGACGGCGTTGAATGGTGTAACGACGATCGCTTTATCCAAGGGGCGGATATTTGACGATACGCTGCCGCTATTGGCCGCAGCCGGCATCGTGCCACAGGACGACCCGGAGACCTCGCGCAAGTTGATCATTGCCACCAATCGGCCCGACGTGCGGCTGGTGATTGTGCGTGCCTCCGACGTGCCGACCTACGTGCAATACGGCGCCGCCGATCTGGGCGTGGCAGGCAAGGATGTGCTGCTCGAGCACACCGGTGGCGGCCTTTACCAGCCGCTCGATTTGAATATCGGTAAATGCAACATGATGGTCGCGGTGCGCGAAGGGTTTGATTACGCAGCAGCCGTCAAACGCGGCGCACGACTGAACGTCGCAACCAAATTCGTGCAGACCGCCAGCGAACATTTCGCCGCGAAAGGCATGCATGTCAATCTCATCAAGCTCTACGGCTCGATGGAATTGGCGCCGCTCACCGGTCTCGCTGACGCGATTGTCGATCTGGTGTCGACCGGCAGCACGCTGAAAGCAAATCACCTGGTGGCGGTGGAACAGATCATGCCGATCTCGAGCCGTCTCGTGGTCAATCGCGCGGCGCTGAAATTAAAACGTGACGCGATCCAGCCGCTGCTGGATGCGTTTGAGCGCGCGGTAAAAAAATGAACGTGACTATTCGTCGTTTCAGTTCGCGTGACGCTGACTTTACAGTCAAGCTGGACAAGCTGCGCGCCTTTGAGTCAGCGCAAAATACCGACACAGATTACAAGGTGCAGGATATTCTCGCCGATGTCAAAGCGCACGGCGACGAGGCGCTGCTGCAGTATACACAGCGTTTTGATCGCTGGCAGCCAGCCTCGGCGGAGGCGCTGGAAATTCCTCGCGCAGCACTTCATTCTGCGTTGGTAACGTTGGCACCCGAGATACGCGCAGCACTCGAGACCGCAGCGTCTCGCATCCGCAGCTATCACGGGCATCAGGTACAAAAATCGTGGACCATGACCGAGGCCGACGGCACCGTGCTCGGCGCGCAAGTGACGCCGCTGGATCGCGCGGGGCTTTATGTGCCGGGTGGCAAGGCGGCGTACCCATCGTCGGTGTTGATGAACGCGATTGCCGCGAAAGTGGCGGGCGTGGGCGAGCTCATCATGGTCACACCGACACCGGATGGCGTGGTCAACGAAACGGTGTTGGCCGCTGCCGCGCTGGCAGGGGTTGACCGGGTATTTCGCATCGGCGGCGCACAAGCGGTTGGCGCGCTGGCCTATGGGACCAAAAGCATCCCGGCAGTCGACAAAATTGTCGGGCCGGGGAATGAATATGTGGCTGCCGCCAAGCGACAAGTATTTGGTGTGGTCGGTATCGACATGGTGGCGGGTCCCTCCGAAATTCTGGTGATCGCCGACGGCACAAGCAATGCCGATTGGGTGGCGATGGATTTATTCAGCCAGGCCGAGCACGATGAAATTGCGCAGGCGATTCTGCTTTGTCCGGACGAAAGTTTTATTGATAAAGTCGCCGCGAGTATTGAAATACAGATCAGCAAACTGCCGCGCAGCGACATCGTCCGCGCCTCGCTGGCCAACCGTGGCGCGCTGATCCACGTGCGCGATTTGGCCGAGGCTTGCAGTATTTCCAATCAAATCGCGCCGGAGCATCTTGAGTTGTCTGTTGCAGATCCTGCTGCATTACTGCCGCAGATTCGTCACGCTGGGGCGATTTTCATGGGCGTGCATTCGTCTGAATCGCTGGGTGACTATTGCGCCGGGCCAAATCACGTGCTGCCGACCTCTGGCACCGCGCGCTTTTCTTCGCCGCTTGGCGTGTACGATTTTCAGAAACGCTCAAGCATCATTCAGGTGTCCGCCGCAGGCGCAGAGACGCTAGGTCGCGTTGCCGCTACGCTCGCGCGCGCGGAAGGGCTGGAGGCACATGCCCGGTCAGCCGAGTATCGACTTCTAAAATGAATACCCGCGCGACCGGGCTGATTCGCCCCGAGATTTTGGCGCTGTCGGCATATCCGGTGCCGTCGAGCGCAGGCTTTATCAAGCTCGATGCGATGGAAAATCCCTACGCGTTCCCGGCGGAATTGAAATCGCAATTGATGGCGCATTTGGCCGATGCTTCGCTGAATCGTTATCCCGACGCCGCTGCCTGTGAGCTGCGCGCAGCGATCCGTGCCGCGATGAATATTGCCGATACGCAGGACATCGTGCTCGGCAATGGCTCCGACGAGATCATTCAAATCATCGCCGCCGCGTGTGCAAAACCGGGTGCGACGCTGATGTCATTTGAGCCATCGTTTGTGATGTTCAGGATGATCGCGACTTTCTGCGGGCTGAATTACGTTGGCGTCCCGCTCACCGCAGATTTTGAAATTGACATGGATGCCACGCTTGCGGTGATCAAGCAGCATCAACCGGCGGTCACGTTCATCGCTTACCCCAATAACCCCAGCGGCAATTTATTTGACCGCGATGCGCTCCGCGAAATCATTCGGCTGTCATCGGGACTGGTGGTGATCGACGAAGCCTATTTCGCATTTTCCAGTGATTCCTTTCTCGATGAAATTGCCAATTTTCCAAACGCGGTGCTGATGCGCACCGTGTCCAAATTAGGCCTTGCCGGGCTGCGTTTAGGAATGCTCGCCGGTCATCCTGAATGGATCCGGGAATTCGATAAAGTGCGTTTGCCTTACAACATCAATTGCTTTACCCAAGCGGCGGCGACCTTTGCGCTAAAGCATTACGACGCGTTGCTGGCGCAGGCGGCGTCGCTGGTGAAAGAACGCGAAAGCCTGTCGACGCTGTTGCGCACATTCCCGGGAGTGAAAGTTTTCCCATCGCAGGCAAATTTCATTCTGGTCAGAGTACCCGACAGCGAAAAAACCTTCAACACGTTGCTGTCGCGTAAAATATTGGTCAAGCACACCAATGCAGCGCATCCACTGCTGCGCAACACATTGCGACTGACCATCGGCACGCCGGCGGAAAACACCGCGCTGGTCGGTGTATTACGCGATGCCATTTAAGTTTTTTATTTTTCGATGATCCATGAGAACCGCTGACGTCACCCGCAACACCAAAGAAACGCAAATTCGCGTTGTCATCAATCTCGACGGCCGTGGCGAATCCCAACTCGATTCCGGCATCCCGTTTCTCGATCACATGATCGACCAGATCGCGCGTCACGGCATGATCGATATTGAATTGAAGTGCGCAGGCGACCTGCACATCGACGCCCATCATACGGTCGAGGACATCGGCATCACACTCGGTCAGGCAATCACAAAAGCGCTCGGTGACAAAACCGGCATCCGCCGCTACGGGCACGCGTATGTGCCGCTGGACGAGGCGCTGTCGCGCGTGGTGATCGACCTTTCCGGTCGGCCGGGGCTGGAGTATCACATCAACTTTACGCGCGCACGCGTCGGCGAATTCGACGTTGACTTGTTTTATGAATTTTTTCAGGGCTTCGTCAATCATGCGCTCTGCACGCTGCATATCGACAATCTGCGCGGCGTGAATTCGCATCACCAGATTGAGACCGCTTTCAAGGCATTTGGCCGTGCATTGCGTATGGGCTGTGAGCTCGATGCGCGCGCGGCGGGTATTTTGCCGTCGACCAAAGGTGTGCTGTAATTTTCGACGCGAGCGATGCAAAAAATTGTGGTGGTCGATTACGGGATGGGCAATCTGCGCTCTGTCGCCAAGGCGCTCGAATTCGTTGCGCGCGAAAATTCATTACCTGCCGAGATCGCCGTCAGCAGTTCACCCCAACAAGTTGCCGATGCTGATCGCGTGGTATTTCCCGGTCAGGGCGCGATGCCCGACTGTATGCGCTACTTGAGGGAGAGTGGACTGGAAGAAGCCGTGCGCCGCGCCGCCGCGAGCAAGCCGTTTTTCGGCGTGTGCGTTGGCATGCAAATGCTGTTTGATCGTTCCGAAGAAGGCGACACGGCGGGCTTGGGAATTTTCGGCGGGTCGGTAAAACGGTTTCGCCCGACCCAGGCCAGCCAAAAGGTGCCGCACATGGGCTGGAACACCGTGCGCCAAACACGGTCGCATCGATTGTGGCAAGATACCGTCAATGACGAACGTTTTTATTTCGTGCATAGTTATTTCTGTGAACCTACCGACCCACTCGCGACCGTTGCGACCACCGACTACGCTGGCACGTTTACCGCAGCCATCGCGCGTGATAATGTTTTCGCCACCCAATTTCATCCCGAAAAAAGCCATCGCGCCGGACTGACAATCTATAAAAACTTCCTGTCCTGGATGCCGACCTGAACACCGTGCGTCGCAAGGCTAGCGCCACCCTTCTATTTCCCCTTTCCTCTTACCCACTCCGCAATATCACTCATCATGTTGATCATCCCCGCTATCGACATCAAGGACGGCCATTGCGTACGTCTTGAACAAGGCGACATGCAGCGCGCCACCGTCTTTTCCGAAAAGCCCGGTGAGACCGCGCAACGATGGAAGGATCTCGGCGCCACAAGGCTGCACGTAGTCGACCTCAACGGCGCATTTGCGGGCAAGCCCAAAAACGAGTCGGCGATCAAGGAAATCATTGCAGTCATGGGCGACGTGCCGGTGCAGTTGGGTGGTGGCATCCGCGATCTGGCCACCATTGAGCGCTACCTCGACGATGGTGTGTCGTACATCGTGATCGGCACGGCAGCGGTAAAGACGCCGGGCTTTTTGCACGAAGCGTGCGATGCATTCCCCGGTCACATCATCGTCGCACTTGACGCCAAAGACGGCAAGGTTGCGACCGATGGCTGGTCGAAGCTCACAGGCCACGATGTGATTGATCTCGCCAAGCGGTTTCAGGAATATGGCGTCGAGGCGGTGCTCTATACCGACATTGGTCGCGACGGCATGATGACCGGCGTGAATATCGAAGCTACCGTCAAACTCGCGCAGGCGCTGACGATTCCGGTGATCGCCTCGGGCGGTTTGAACAATCTGGACGATGTCAAAAAACTCATCGCCGTGGAAGATGAGGGCATCATGGGTGTCATCACCGGTCGCGCAATTTATGAGGGCACGCTTGATTTTGCGGCCGCGCGGACGCTGGCTGAAGATGCGGCTGGCTGACGTGCAATGATAAAGAGATATGAATATCAAACGCTAGCACTGGAGCGGCTTTCAGGCATAAAAGCGGCCACGAACCGCTCCAGTGCTAGCGTTAAGCGTTTTTATGCTGGACTCACGTTCACGCCGTGCTAGCCAAACGCATCATCCCCTGCCTCGACGTACACGCCGGACGCGTGGTGAAGGGCGTCAATTTCATCAACTTGCGCGACGCCGGCGACCCGGTCGAAATCGCGCGCAAATACAACGATGAAGGTGCCGACGAGCTTACGTTTCTCGACATCACCGCCAGCTCCGACGCACGGCCAATGATTCTGGACATCATCGAGCGCGTTGCCGAGCAAGTCTTTATTCCGTTGACGGTCGGCGGTGGCATTCGCAGCGTCGCCGACGTGCGGCGGCTGATGAATGTCGGTGCCGACAAGATCAGCATCAACACGGCAGCCGTGACCAATCCGCAATTGGTAAAAGACGCCAGCGACCATTTCGGTTCGCAGGCGATTGTGGTCGCGATCGATGCGAGGAAACGCGTCAATGCAGACGGCTGGGAAGTGTTCACGCACGGTGGTCGCACCCCAACCGGACTGGACGCAGTCGCGTGGGCAAAGCGCGTCACCGGGGAGCTCGGCGCGGGCGAAATTTTACTCACCAGCATGGATCGCGATGGCACCAAATCCGGATTTGATTTAGCGTTAACGCGCGCGATTGCCGAAGCGGTGAGCGTGCCGGTGATCGCGTCAGGCGGCGTGGGCAATCTCGATCATCTGGCCGATGGCGTGAGCGAAGGCCGCGCTGACGCGGTGCTCGCGGCGAGTATTTTTCATTTTGGGCAATACACGATTACAGAGGCCAAGCAGCGCATGCGAGAACGCGGCATTGAGGTACGGCTGTGAGTGAAGCATTGCAACAGATGTGGCTCGATGCCGTGAAGTGGGACGACAAAGGATTGGTCGCTGCCATCACGCAAGACGTGACGAGCAAAGAAGTATTGATGCTGGCGTGGATGAATCGTGAATCATTGGCGCTCACACTCGCCACCGGGGACGCGCACTACTGGTCGCGTTCGCGGCAGGCGCTGTGGAAAAAAGGCGAAACGTCGGGGCACATCCAGCACGTGAAAGAGCTGCGGCTGGATTGTGATGGCGACGCGATTCTGATGCAGGTCGAGCAAGTGGGTAATATCGCGTGTCACACCGGCAGTCGGCGCTGTTTTTTCAATTTGTATGAGGACGGTCGCTGGGTCGTCAACGACGAAGGGGCAAATAAAGCGTCCGTGTTAGCATCATCGAAATAAATTTTGCCCGCATAAATTCATGGTCAACGCCGACATTCTTTTTCGCCTCGAACAAACGCTGCTCGCGCGCAAAAATGCGCCGCCGGGCTCGTCGTATGTTGCGTCGCTGTACGCAAAAGGGCTCGACGCGGTGTTGAAAAAAGTCGGTGAGGAAGCGACCGAAGCCATCATCGCAGCCAAAGGCGGCGATAAGCGTCAGCTCACCGCAGAAGCGGCCGATCTGCTCTTTCACACGCTCGTCATGCTGGCGGCAAAAGACGTGGCTTTCGCCGATGTTTTGGCCGAGCTCGAAAGACGTGAGGGCATCTCCGGCATCGACGAAAAAAACGCGCGTGGTTGATACCGCAAGGATAAAGGCAGCAAGGATAAAAACATGACGACCAACGACACTATTTTTGGCAAAATTTTGCGCGGGGAAATTCCGGCCAAAAAAGTTTATGAAGACACCGAGGTGCTTGCCTTCCACGACATTCATCCTGTTGCCGATGTGCATTTTTTGATCATCCCGAAAAAATTTATCCCGACGCTTCTCGACACAACCGCAGACGATTCGGCGTTGCTGGGAAAAATGCTGGCCTTAGCGCCGATTCTGGCTCGGCAGGAAGGGCTCACCGAGGGATTTCGCACCTCGATCAATACGGGGCGGATGGGCCGGCAAGACGTGTATCATTTGCATATTCATGTGTTCGGCAATCGCCCCGGCGGCAGTCCCTTGAACACCATCAACGGTGCGTGAAGCGATCCATCTCCACTTCACGGTCTGTTTGGGTTCTACAGTCTGCTGCCACTAAACCGAACCGCCGCGTGACGACGTTGTCGAACTAGTCACTGCGGCCAATCAATTCACAGGAGATCATCATGGGAAGTATTAGCATTTGGCACTGGCTCGTCGTGCTCGTCATCGTGCTGCTGGTTTTTGGCACCAAAAAACTGCGCAATATCGGCAGTGATTTGGGTGGTGCGGTGAAGGGCTTTAAGGACGGTATGAAAACCGATGGTGAAGTCGATAAAAAAACCGATCAAATCATCGGCTCGACCATCGACGTCGACGTGAAAGACAAGCAAAAATCGTAGTGCAGTGACGGGTAACTGGTGACGTTGAGCGTACACCCGGCACGTCACCCGCCGCTCGTCGTTAGCGGTCACGTATCTCTCTCCACGCCTTTCTGGCCACCGATCTATGCTTGACATGAGCTTCTCCGAGATCGCCGTTATCGGCGTCGTGGCACTGGTGGTGCTTGGGCCTGAGCGCCTGCCGAAAGTTGCGCGCACGGCGGGTCAGCTATTTGGCCGGCTGCAACGCTACGTCGCCACCGTCAAGAGCGACATCAATCGCGAGATCGATACCTCGGAGCTCGCCAAGATCAAGCAGGAAGTGCAGGACGCAGCGAAAAGTTTTGAGCAGAGCGTTCAGCAACACGCCAATAGCGTTGAAAAAGAAACAGCCGCAATCGGCAAATCCATCGACGCGTCGACTGGTCCAACGGCTCTGGAAGCAACGCCCGCTCCAAGCCAAAACGCCATGCTGCTTCAACAGGAAGATGGTTTGGGCGCGACCAACAATACGCCAATTGAAGTTGAAAAGCCCGCCATCCAGCCGCCGCCGCTCCCAGCGAGCAAGCCACCAAAAGCTGACTATGTGAATCAGGCAACGCTGGACTTTGGCATCGAGCCCGTACGCGTCTCGAAATCGGCATGAACGAGAGCGTCAAAGACACGTTTATTTCGCACCTCGTCGAGCTGCGCAATCGTCTTGTCTATTCTTTGATTGCGTTCGGCATCGTGCTGGTGCCGCTGGTGACGCCGCCCTGGTTTCTTGCTGGCAAGCTCTACGACTTTCTTGCCGTGCCCATGATGCAAGCGCTGCCGCAGGGATCGAAAATGATCGCCACTGGCGTGATTTCACCGTTTTTCATTCCACTCAAGATCGCGATGCTGGCGTCATTTCTGGTGGCGCTGCCGTTCATTCTTTATCAGCTCTGGATGTTCGTGGCACCGGGATTATACAAACACGAAAAACGCTTTGTGCTGCCGCTGATCGTGTCGAGCACGTTGCTGTTTTTTGTCGGCATGTCGTTTTGTTATTTTTTCGTCTTCAAAATGGTCTTCACGTTCATTGCGCAAATGGCACCCGCGTCGATTACGGTTTCTCCCGATATTGAAAATTATTTCAGTTTCGTGCTGGGGATGTTTTTCGCCTTTGGGCTGGCCTTTGAAACGCCGGTGGTGGTGGTGGTGCTGGTGGCGACCGGTCTGGTCAGTCTTGCCACCTTGCGCGAAGTGCGTCGCTATGTGATCGTTGGGGCGTTCGTAGTCGCCGCAGTGGTTACCCCGCCGGACGTTGCCTCGCAATTGGCATTGGCGATTCCGCTATGTATTTTGTATGAAATCGGTCTCTTGTGGGCGCGGTTTTTCGTGACACCGAAGCCGACCGACGCGGTCGAGTCAACCGCCGCGTGACGCTTTTCGGCGACCTAGCTTATTCATTTTGCTGTCGTAAGGCGCGTGGCCGTTTGGCCACGTTGACGGCAACATCAATCGCTTTTTCACTGCGGGTGAGTTGAAACTTCGCGTCCTGGCCTGGCTTCAAACCCGCAATCACCGCCATCGCGGCGACGCTGTCCTGAATATTTTTGCCGTCAATCGCGGTGATGACATCGCCCGCCTTGACGCCCGCCTTATCGGCCGGACTGCCGCGTACCACCTGCGTAACCAACGCACCGCGCGCGATTTTCAACTTCAACGATTCGGCGAGTTCAGGCGTGATGTCTTGTGGCGAAATGCCAATGTAGCCGCGCGTGACCGAGCCTTCGGCGATGATCTGCTCCATCACGTCCTTGGCCATTGATACCGGAATCGCAAAGCCAATTCCCAGGGAGCCACCGGTGCGCGAGTAAATGACGCTGTTGATACCGATCAAATTACCGTTGATGTCAACCAGTGCGCCGCCCGAATTGCCGGGATTGATCGCAGCATCGGTCTGGATAAAATTTTCGTAACGATTGACACCCAGCCGGTTACGCCCCAGCGCGCTGACAATGCCCATGGTGACGGTCTGGCCGACGCCAAACGGGTCGCCAATCGCCAGCACCACATCGCCTACCTGTGCCTTTTCGGATTGCCCCAACGTGATCGGCGTGAGGCCTTTGCCTTCAATCCGCAGAACCGCCAAATCGGACTCGGGATCGGTGCCAACCACTTTGGCCGGGATCACGCGGCCATCGGCAAAAGAAATCTGAATATCCCTTGAGCCATTGACGACGTGGTCGTTGGTCAGCACGTACCCGCCCTTGTCGTCAGCATTGACGATCACGCCGGAGCCTAGGCTCGCACGCCGTTCCGGCTCCTCATTTTCTTCATTCGGCTGGCCAAAAAAGCGCTGATACAAAGGGTCGTTCGCGAGGGGATGGTTTTTGGGCATCTTCACGTCGCGTGACGAGGAAATATTGACGACCGAGACCATTGCCCGTTTGGAGGCCTCGGCATAACCCGGTTTCATCGTGCCACCCACGGTCATTATCCCGCCAGCTACGGACGCCGATTCGCGGATTTCGACCACATTGCGCCGCCATGGATTCCAGTCGGGGCGAATCAGGGTGACGACAAAAACGACAGCGAGAGTGATCGTGACAAACTCGGCAAAAATCAGCCAAAAGCGACGCATGCGGTGGTATCCAATGGAGAAATTCAACAATCAGTATGGGGTCGGAACAGCCAAATCACAATGCCTGGAAGAATGAAAAAAAGCGCCAGGAAGCGGCGCTTTTTCCATTACCAACGCCTGAAAAGACGTTAGCTGCGTGTGACTACTTACTTTTTCAACGAATCCCGGATTTCACGAAGTAACAAAACATCTTCTGCCGTCGCGACCACCGGAGCCGGCACGTCCTTTTTCAGCTTGTTCATTTGCTTCACGATCATGAAAATGATGAACGCCAAGATCGCAAAATTGAGCACGACGGTAATGAAATTGCCGTACGCAAACACCGGCACACCGGCTTTTTTGACCGCTTCCAGCGTCATCGCGGTTCCCGCTGGAATTTCTTTCAGCGCCACGAACATGTCCGCAAAATTGACGTTACCCAGCACTCGTCCCACGATCGGCATCACCAAATCACCGACAACCGAATCGACAATCTTGCCAAAGGCCGCACCAATAATCACGCCGACGGCCAAGTCCATCACGTTGCCTTTGACTGCAAATTCCTTAAATTCAGACATCATGCCCATAGGTATTTCCCCTGTATTTGTGAAATGAACTGATTGCCTTATATTTTTAAGGCTGAAACCAGCGTCCAACCGACCAGACTTTAGGTGCTGGTTCGTTGCCATGTCAACCATTAAAATGTTAAAAATCCGTGTCCCAGCGCGTTTGGCTTGCGCGTCCAAAGCCGTCGAAAATCGCAACTTTTGGGCTGGGGGGCTTTAGTTGACTCGCGCGATCAGCTAAAATCATGGGTTGAAGCTTAAGACCTGTCGCATTGGGCTTCACTGGAAACAAAGTCAAGCCGAAATTGTCCTACGCTCGACCATTGCAGCACTCTTTTTTCGACCCTAAAGCACAGAGAATCGACGCCATGACCGCCATCGTCCTCAATCAAGTTGATCCCAAAAAACGCCGCTTCCTGATCATCGCGTCCTCTGCCGTGGGGGCGGGTGCGGTCACTGCGGTTACCGTCCCGTTTGTCGGCAGCATGTTGCCTTCGGCGCGCGCGGTCGCGGCAGGCGCGCCGGTGCCGGTGGATCTGAACAAAATTGAGCCGGGTCAATTGCTCACCGTTGAATTTCGCGGTGCGCCGCATTGGGTCATCAAACGTACGCCGGAAATGGTTGCGCAATTGAGCAAGCATGACGCGTTGCTGGCGGATGCGCAGTCGGCGTCGTCCAAACAGCCTGATTACGCCAAGAACGCCAGCCGCTCCATCAAGCCGGAAATATTTGTTGCCCGTGGGGTGTGTACCCACCTGGGCTGCTCGCCAACTTTTCGCAAAGAAATTGGCGCGGTCGATTTGGGCGCTGACTGGCCGGGAGGATTTTTCTGCCCGTGCCACCAGTCCAAGTTCGACATGTCGGGGCGTGTGTTCTCGGGCATGCCAGCACCGTCCAACCTGACGATTCCGCCCTATAAATTTGTATCCGATACGTCGATATTGATCGGCGATGACTCAAAAGGAGCGTAGTAAATGTCCAATGCACCCAAACCCGCCATTGCGCCGCCGTATCCCGGTTTCATTGGCAACGCGATCGTCTGGATTGACGCACGTTTTCCGCTGGTTCAACTCTACAAAACGCAAGTTGGCGAATATTACGCGCCGAAAAATTTCAACATCTGGTATTACTTCGGCGCGCTCGCGACGCTGATATTGGTGATGCAAATCGTGACCGGCATTTTCCTCACGATGAATTACAAGCCCGACGCGAAATTTGCGTTTGCGTCGGTTGAATACATCATGCGCGATGTCTCGTGGGGCTGGCTGATTCGCTACATGCATTCGACCGGCGCATCGATGTTCTTCCTCGTGGTCTATTTGCATATGATGCGTGGCCTGATGTACGGCTCCTACCGCAAGCCGCGCGAATTGCTGTGGATTTTCGGTTGCATGATTTATCTGGCGCTGATGGCGGAAGCGTTCTTCGGCTACCTGCTCCCGTGGGGGCAGATGTCCTACTGGGGCGCGCAGGTGATCATCAATTTGTTCGGCGCAATCCCGATTATTGGCGATGATCTGGCGGTATGGATTCGCGGCGATTTCAGTATCAGCGACGCGACGCTGAATCGTTTTTTTGCCTTCCACGTGATCGCGCTACCGCTGGTA
>JANMPY010000214.1:0-4169 GCA_031370095.1 Betaproteobacteria bacterium | reverse complement strand
CTCGGTGCAAGAGCTGGCGCGCCACATCGCCAGAGGTATCGATAGCGTACCCGGCATGGTCGCACGCGTGCGCACGGTGCCGAAAGTGGCGGCAGTCACTACCGTCGCTTCACCTGACATTCCGCCCGAGGGCGCACCCTACGTAACGGCTGCCGATCTGGCCGAATGCGCCGGTCTCGCGCTCGGCTCACCCACCCGCTTCGGCAACATGGCCGCGCCGCTCAAATATTTTCTCGACGGCACGGCAGGCGAATGGATGCGCGGCACCCTCGTCGGCAAACCCGCTTGTGTATTTACCTCCACCTCAACCATGCACGGCGGCAACGAATCCACATTGCTGTCGATGATGCTGCCCCTGTTGCACCACGGCATGCTGATCGTCGGTATTCCGTATGCCGAGCCCGCACTCACCGCCACGACTGACGGCGGCACGCCATACGGCGCGAGTCACGTTGCCGGTGCCGCCAATGATCGCGCGGTAAGTGAGAGCGAAAAGCAGCTGGCGTTTGCGTTGGGTAAACGGCTGGCAGGCGTGGCGCAGAAGCTCAGCAGATAAAAGCGGATTTTTCACCGCGTTCGAAATGACAGCGGTGGTTGGCGTGTATCGCCGTGTGTCGCCGCGCATCTCTTAGAAACAATCTCTTTGCCAGCGTTGCCGCTAAAGTTTGAATATGTCCTTGTTGCGAAATACGCCCGCACCCCGTTAGCGGGAAATCGCCCAACGCGTTGACTTGGCGCGTTGAGTTCGGCACACTTGCGACAGCAGATTTATCCCCTCACTCCGCACCAAAAATCCGGGAGACCCAAATGAAATATTCCGTGCAGATCCGCAGCCGCGCCCGCGCCGTCATCTTAGGCTGTCTCGTTGGCATCGGTTTGATCGCGCCGTCGCTTGAAGCGAAAACCTTCCGCTGGGCGAGCGCGGGTGACATTCTGACGATGGATCCGCATTCGCAGAACGAAGGTCTCAACAACCCGATGAACGGTCACGTTTATGAGCCGCTGCTTACACGCGATGAAAAGATGGCGCTCGAAGCATGCCTCGCCGTTTCGTGGCAGCAGATGGACGTCAACACCATGCGCTTCAAACTGCGCGATAAAGTGACTTTCCACGACGCGGCACCGTTCACGGCAGACGATGTCGTGTTCTCCATCCAGCGCGCAATGGACAAGACTTCCGACTACAAGGCCTACATTCAGGGCATCAAGGAGATCCGCAAAGTCGATAACCTGACCGTCGATATCGTCAGCAATGGCGCAAATCCGACACTGCTCGACCAGCTGACTCAACTGCGCATGATGAACAAAGCCTGGGCGACAAAAAATAACGTGCTGCGTCCAACTGATTTCAAGAACAAGGAAGAATCGTGGGCGGTGCGCAATGCCAATGGCACCGGTGCCTATATCCTGAAAACCCGCGAGCCGGACGTGAAGACTGTTTTCGTCGCCAATTCCAACTGGTGGGGCAAGCGCGGCAATGTCGACGAAGTCATCTATACGCCGATCAAATCGGACGCGACGCGGGTGGCTGCACTGGTGTCGGGCGAGGTGGATTTGATTCTCGATCCGCCGGTGCAAGACATCGCGAAACTTAAAGAGAACAAGAATCTGAAAATTGTCGAGGGCAATGAAAATCGCACCATCTTTGTCAACTTCGATCAGGGCCGCGATGAGTTGCTCTATGGCAGCAAAGGGAAGAACCCGTTCAAGGATTTGCGCGTGCGCCAGGCAATCTTGTTGACCATTGATGCGCCCGCGATCCACAAAACGGTGATGCGCGGCCTGTCGCTGCCGACCATGTCGATGATTGCGCCACAGGTTCGCGGCTACTCAAAAGACTTGGAAAAACGTCCTGCGGTCGACATCGAGAAAGCAAAAAAATTAATGGCGGAAGCGGGCTTTGGCAGCGGCTTCGACGTGACGTTTGATTGTCCGAATGACCGTTACAAGAATGACGAAAAAATGTGTACCGCAATCGCCGGCATGCTTTCCAAAATCAACATCCGCATCAAGCTCAATTCGATGCCCAAGGCGGCGTATTTTCCAAAAATTCAAAAAAGTGACACCAGCATGTTTCTCTATGGCTGGGGGGTGCCGACTTTTGATTCGCTCTACACGTTGCAGGAAATAGTGCGCACCAAGGGCACCGGCGCCGATGGCGCGAATAATTATTCCGGCTATTCGAATCCAAAGGCGGATGCGGTGATCGAAAAACTAAAAACCGAAACCGATTTCAAGAAGCGCGCGGAATTGACCAAGGAAACATTGCTGCTCGCACAAGCCGATGTCGGGCATATTCCGCTGCATCACCAGATGATCCCGTGGGCGATGAAGAAAAGCGTAAACGTGGCGCATCGTGCGGATAACGGGCTTTATGCAATGTCGGTGGTGATGAAGTAGCGTGTCGGTGGTGAGCTTGGCGCGGGAAGGCGTCAATCGCCTAAGGGCTGAGCGCATCAGCATGCGCTCACGCAAACTGATTTCGCTTGGTCTCTTGTTCGTGCTCGTCGCCGCATTCGTCGGCACCAGCACCGCCAAGACGCTTCGTTATGCCACGCAGGACGAGCCGCAGACACTTGACCCGCATTCGGCGAGCCTTGCGGTCACCACGCGGCTGTTGTCCAACGTCTACGACCCCTTGGTCGGACGCGACAAGAATTTCAATCTGGTGCCGTGGCTTGCAGTATCGTGGACGCAGCCGGATGCGCTGACGTGGCGTTTCAAGCTGAGGCCCAACGTGAAATTTCACGACGGTGCGCCGTTCACGGCTGACGATGTGGTGTTCTCGATTGAGCGCGCGCTCTCTGTTAACTCGCAAATGAAGTCGACGGTGCAAGGGGTGGCACGCGCCAAAAAAATTGACGAGCTGACTGTTGACATCGTCATGCGCGAGCCCAACCCGGTGTTGCTGAATCATTTGTTCGGTTTTCGCATCATGAACAAAGCGTGGGCAACCAAGAATAACGCGCTCAGTCCGCAAAACTACACGGACAAGGAGGAAACATTCGCGTCGCGCAACGCCAACGGCACCGGTCCCTTCATTTTGAAAGAGCGACAGACCGACGTGAAAACGGTGCTGGTGGCAAATCCCAATTGGTGGAACAAGGCCAGTCCCGAACGTGGCAATGTCACCGAAGTGATTTTGCTGCCGATCAAATCGAACGCAACGCGCGCGGCAGCACTGCTCTCCGGCGAAGTTGATTTCGTGAACGATCCCTCACCACAGGACATCGCGCGTCTCAGAACAATACCCGACGTAAAGATTCTCGAAGGTTTGGAGGCGCGGGTGCAATATCTGGTGTTCGATACCCACCGCGATGAATTGCTCTACTCGAACGTCAAGGGAAAAAATCCTTTCAAGGATCTGCGCGTCCGACAGGCGATTGCCCACGCGATCGACATTCAGGCGATCAAATCGAAGGTGATGCGCAACTTTTCAAATCCAGTCGGCGCGATCATTACCTCGACCGATCAGGGCTACTCAAAAGACGGCGACAAGCGACTGCCGCTGGATCGCGAAAAAGCGAAAAAATTACTCGCCGAGGCGGGCTATGCAAAAGGCTTTTCAGTCACGCTCGACTGCGGCAACAACCAGCCGGCCGCGGATATTTGCCAGACGATTTCGCCGATGCTGGCGCAAATCGGCATCACGTTGACACCCAATATTGGTCCCACTGCAAATTATTTTTCCAAGCTGCAAAAATTCGACACCAGTTTTTATTTGCTGAGCTGGGGCACGCCGACTTCGGACGCGCTGTCGACATTGCAATATTTGTTGCGCACCAATGACGGTCGCGGGCTTGGCAATGGCGACGGCAACTATGGCCGTTATTCGAATCCGAAATTCGATCAACTTGTTGATGCATTCAAAATCGAGCCTGATCGGCAAAAACGCGACGCCATGATCCGCGAGGCATTGCTGATCCTGAACGCAGAATTGCCAGTGCTGCCGTTACATCAGGCGATCATCCCGTGGGCGATGCGCAAAAACGTCACCGCCTTGTTTCCGCCCAACAGCGTGCCGAATTTTTTTCGGTTTAATATTAATTGAAACGGCTTGCGCATAAAGTAACGCAGATCTCCATTTGACAGGGTGTTTCAGGCATTTTTCATCTGCAAGCCGCGCCAGTACTAGTGTTGCATAACTGGCGTGACTTATTTTCATGATC
>JANMPY010000563.1:0-5846 GCA_031370095.1 Betaproteobacteria bacterium | reverse complement strand
GGAAGAACACGATTCACCATTTGTCGCGCTCGCCGTCGAGACCCACCAGCTCGCGGCCGCGTATCGCAGCTATTTGATCGGTGGCGAATCACCAGAAGACGATGAGCGCCAGCTGCACGTCATGATCGCGCAGTGCCGCGTGGTCATCGTGAAAATCCGTGGTCGTGCTGCGACCGTTGGCACCAGTCTGTCCGTCACCTATCTGCTGCAGCGCCTCGAGCAAAGCCTGCACCGGCTCGAATCGTTGGTACACATACTGAGCGCGCGCCACGAAATTGCCGAGTCATCGGCGGCTGAGCTGCCGCTGGTGGAACGATGGGTGGAATTTCTCGGCAATGCGATCGAAGGCGAAGCGCTACGGCGCGGCATCCGCTCACTCATCGGCCGCACGATAGGCTTACTGGCGCTGCGCATCACCGACAACGCCAGCCGTACCGGCGAGCACTACATCACCACCACCAGAGCCGAATATTTCGAGATGTGGCGCTCTGCGATGGGTGCGGGCTTCATCGTGGTTTTCATGGCGATCCTTAAAATTTATTCGTCCATGTTGCCACTGCCGCCGCTCGGTTATGCGTTCGCGTACAGCCTGAATTACGCATCCCTTTTCATGTTGATGCATGTATTGCATCTCACGCTGGCCACCAAGCAGCCGGCGATGACAGCGTCGGCGATTGCCGGCGCGATCAGCGAAATTCGTGGGCGCATGAAAGACGTCGAGAAACTGGCCACCGTCGTCACCGACGTTATCCGCAGCCAGCTCGCCGCCATTCTGGGCAACGTACTTGTCGCGTTACCGACCGCGATGCTGGTCGCGTTTGCGGTGGCCTCGGTGACCGGCAAACCCATCGTCAACGCTGACAAAGCCCATCACCTGCTGCACTCGATTTCGCCGTTCGACAGCGCAGCACTTTTCTATGCGGGGATCGCCGGCGTGTGTTTATTTTTAGCCGGCTTGATCTCCAGCTATTACGACAACCTCGCCGCCTACGAGCGCATTCGTGAACGCGTCGAGCACACCGCCTGGCTCAAACGCGTCCTGGGTGAAGAACGGCTGCGTCGATTCGCGGCGTATCTGGATGACAATCTCGGGGCGCTGGCCGGTAATTTTTTCTTCGGCATCATGCTCGGCACCATGGGCACCATCGGCTTCATGACCGGCCTGCCCTTGGACGTCGCCCACGTGACGATTTCTTCGGCCTATTTTGGGCTGGCCGTAGCGTCGCTCGATTTTGTCATCGATCTCGCCACCGTTGCCCATGCACTCGCCGGCATCGCGCTGATCGGCTTCGTCAATCTTGGCGTGAGCTTCGCGCTCGCACTGTGGGTGGCGATGCGCTCACGTGGCGTGGGCTTTGGCCAAACGGGATTATTGATTTCGATTTTATTTTCGCGGCTGCGCGCCAATTGGAAACAATTTTTCTGGCCTCAAACCGGCGTTGAAACAAACCAAAAAACATTGCCATGAATAAATGGCCGCATCTGCTTTTTTTATTCTCGTCACTTTTTTCTGTATTGGCAAACGCTACTCCATCCCAACCTTCCGACACCATCGCCGAACGCGTAAAACCCTGTCTCGCCTGCCACGCGGCCGAAGGCCGGGCAGCAAAAAATGAATACTACCCGCGCCTCAACGGCAAGCCGCAAGGCTATCTGCAGAACCAGCTCCTGAATTTCCGTGAAGGTCGCCGCCACAATCGCGTGATGACGTTACTGATTGCAAATTTATCCGACGCGTATCTGGCCGAAATGGCCGACTACTTCGCGTCCCAACCGGCAAAATATACCGCTGCACAAACAGCAGTCGCACGCAGCGATGCGCGCGCACCAACGCTCATCACGCAAGGCGACGTGACAAGAAAAATTCCCGCCTGCGTCGCCTGCCACGGCAAAGACCTGATGGGCGTCGCGCCGAATATTCCTGGCCTGCTCGGCTTGCCAAATGACTACGTCAGCGCACAAATGGGCGCGTGGAAAATTGGCACACGTCGCGCCACCGCGCCGGACTGCATGAGCGACATCGCGAAACAACTAAACGAAGGTGAGGTACAAGCCGTCGCGACGTGGCTGGCGGCACAACCGCTCGCTACGAATGCGCACGCCGCAGCGGTTTTGTCCGACGCGCTACCGCTGAAATGTGGAAGTGTGCCCGCCTCGATGCCTGTGAGCGCAAAGCAGTGAAGCGATTTGCTATTATTTTCGCTGTCGTAAGCGTAGTGATCGCAGGATTGTTGTTCGCGTGGATCGGCTGGAGCGAGCGCGAAAATAATGCGCCTGTTTCGGCAAAGTCGTTGACACCTTCAAGCGCAACCGAGAAACAAACCCGTGGCGCGTATCTCGCCCGCGCAGGCAATTGCGCGGGCTGCCACACGGCGCTTGGCGGACTTGCGTACGCAGGCGGGCGCGAGCTGCCGACGCCATTTGGCACCTTCGTCACGCCCAATATCACGCCGGATCGCGAAACCGGTATTGGTGCGTGGACGACACAGGATTTTTGGCGCGCAATGCACCACGGTAAAGGCCGCGACGGCAAACTTCTGTACCCTGCCTTTCCCTACACCGAGTACACCAAAGTGACGCGTGACGATACGGACGCGATATTTTCATATCTGCAATCCATCGCGCCTGTCGCGCAGGTCAGCGCGCCGGATCATCTCAAATTTCCGTACAACATGCGCGCCCTGCTCTATTTCTGGCGCGCGCTTTATTTCAAGCCCGGTGTGTATCAGCCGGCGCTAAATCAAAATGGCGATTGGAATCGTGGTGCTTATCTGGTGCAGGGATTGGGCCACTGCAACGCCTGCCATGGGGCCCGCAACGCTCTCGGCGCGGTTGGCGGTGCGGCATTAGGCGGCGGCCAGGTCGCGGGCCGCAGTTGGTACGCGCCGTCGCTCACTTCGTCCGCCGAAGCGGGCAGCGCGCAATTGCCGGTTGAGGAAATCGCCGCACTACTTTCCATCGGGCAATCGCGCAAAAGTTCGGTCGTGGGGCCCATGGCCGAAGTCGTCGCGCAAAGCCTGCAACACTTAAGCGCTGCCGATATTGGGGCGATGGCGATTTATCTGAAATCGTTGCCAGACACCACCACGGCTCCGACAACGCCGAAAGAATTAACCGCGAATGAAACGCAACGAATCGCCAAAGGTGGAAAAATTTACGAACAACAATGCAAGGATTGCCACGGCACCTCAGGCGAGGGCGCACCCGGCGCATACCCCCCGCTCGCCGCCAATCGCAGCGTCACGCTGCCCTCTGCGCTCAACACCATCCGCAGTGTTCTCGATGGCAGCTACGCGCCGTCGACGGCAGGCAATCCGCGACCCTACGGCATGCCGCCGTTCGCGCAAACCTTGAGCAGCGAGGAAGTTGCGCTGGTGGTGTCGCATGTGCGAAACGCTTGGGGAAATCGTGCGAGTTTGGTGACGGCGGTTGAGGTGGATCGGAGTGGGAGTGATTAAGCAGTGCTGAACGTTGGGGCGACCCGAACTTGCCTTGCTGTCAAGCGGACGCCAGCAAAGCGTTGGCAACTTCCGCGAACCCTGCGCCGCTGCTTGCGTCGGTGACATACGCGGGCTTGGCCGCAATCAAGTCGAGAAATTTCTTCACATTCGCCACACCTACCGCGTGCGGAAAGTAGGCGAACATCGGCTCGTCGTTCGGCGAATCGCCGATAAAAACAAATTCGTTTTTGTGCAGATCGAGATCGAGGCCGAATCGTTCCTGCATGAATAGCTTTGTAGTAGAGAGTTTGTCATAGTCGCCGAGCCAGCCGTTGACGTGGATCGAACTGATTTTAGCGGTGAGACCGCAGGTTTCCATGATCGTCTTGATGCGCTGGATTTCTTCGCGCGGCAACGCCGGCACATCTTCGCAAAAATCAATCGCGATATCGGCTTCGCGATAATGTTGGTCGGATGCAAGCGCACTACCGGGGACTTCTCGGAGAATGCGCTCAGCGATGGTCGTTAATTTTTTTCGATCTGTTTGCCGCTCATCGCCAGTTTTCACAAAGCGGTGCTGAAGTTTTTTTTTCGCGTGATCGAAAAAAAAATAAAACGCGCCGTTCTCGCCAACCACACCGTCGATCGGCCACATGCGCGCGATATGATCGCACCAGCCTGCGGGGCGACCGGTGATGGGTACTACGATCAATCCGGCGAGCTTGAGCGCTTCGACGGCGGCGTAAGCATCGGCTGTAAGGCGGCCTTCAGTGGTCAGCGTGTCGTCGATGTCGAATAACACACCTCTAATACTGGCGCGGCTTTCGGGGCTGAATGCCGCCAGGGGGCTCATGGATGCTGGTTCTACAATCACAAATGCTGTGAAAATTGTTCGTTTGGACGGCCGCTCATTTGATGAGCACCGCAACACGCGCATCGATAAAAGTCGCCGCCCGCTCACGCTCCGCCACATCCATATGCAGCCCGCACTTGGTACGCCGCCATAAAATATCATCCGGCTTTCTCGCCCACTCCTCTTGAATGCAGTAATCAATCTCGCGTTCACTCAAGAGCGTAGCACCGGCTCCGAACAACTCACCAAGTTCGGACATCGAACGCACACCTTTAAGCAGGCGTTCGGTGCGCGAGCCGTGTCGCCGCGTGAGCCGCGCCAAATAATCAATCGGTAGCGACGGATGTTTTTTCATCAATCCATCCACCACGTCCTGCAACGACGCAATGTCACCGCCGGGCAGCGATTCGCTTCCCGTCCATCCGGCAGCCAACTGCGGATAGTACGGTCGCAAATCTTTCAACGCATGCTCGGCGAGCCGCCGATAGGTGGTGATTTTTCCGCCAAAGATTGACAGCAGCGGCAGCTTGCCGTCCTGATGATCGGTCTTCAACACGTAGTCGCGGGTGATCTCGGACGGGTTGTCTGCACCATCGTCATACAGCGGTCGCACACCCGCATAGCTCCACACTACGTCGGCCTCGCGCAGCGGCTTGGCAAGAAACCGACTGGCCGCGCGAAGCAAATAAGTAATTTCAGCTTTTGAAATTTGATGGCCCTCGTCAACCGTGTCGACGTTCACATCGGTCGTGCCAATCAAGCTGAATTTTTCCTCATACGGAATGATAAAGACGACGCGCTTGTCGTCGTTTTGCAGAATGTAGGCGTGTGGCTTGTCGTGTACGCGTGGCACCACGATATGACTGCCCTTGACCAGCTTTGCGGTTGCACTCATCGGCACGTGCAGCGCGTCATCGAGCAGATGCTTGACCCAGGGACCTGCCGCATTGACGATGCCGCGCGCGTAGACGGTGGACTCTGCAGCGGTATCGACATTGCGCAGCTCAATTTGCCACGCGGCATCGCTGCGCTTGCCACTCACCACTCGGGTGCGTGTACGCACCTCGGCACCATGTTCCCGTGCGGACACGGCGTTCAACACCGTGAGCCGCGCATCATCGACGCGCGCATCGGAATAAAAAAATCCGCGACGGATTACCGGTTTCAATCCTGCGCTGTACGTGTTATCGGGAAACATGACCGTGCGCGAGCCAGGCAAAGAAATTTTTCCGCCGATGTGGTCGTACATGAACAGGCCAATGCGTATCATCCACGCCGGTCGCATGTGTTTGTCGTGCGGCAAGATAAATTCAAGCGGATGAATAATGTGCGGCGCAATTTTCAGCAACACTTCGCGCTCTTGTAGCGCTTCGCGTACGAGACGAAATTCGTATTGCTCCAGGTAGCGCAGGCCGCCGTGAATGAGTTTGGAGCTCCACGAGCTGGTTGCAGAGGCGAGATCATCCTGCTCCACCAGCAACACCTTGAGGCCGCGTCCTGCCGCGTCGCGCGCGATACCGCAGCCATTGATGCCGCCGCCGACAATGGCGAGA
>JANMPY010000154.1:0-2198 GCA_031370095.1 Betaproteobacteria bacterium | reverse complement strand
GCAACGCCGAAAAATCGCTCCAGCCAGACGGTGCCTTTGGCAAGGTCGGACGTGCCGAGCACGAGATGGTCGAGCGTCGTGACCACGTTATCGCGCGGTGGGCTTATTGCTCGCAAAACGGCGTTGAACCGCCAACTGCACGGTTACAAGCAACCAGGCGAGGATCACACCTACAGCATCGGCCAGCATGTCGAGCCACTCAAAACTGCGGTAATCGGTGAGGCCTTGCAGGCACTCGATGAGTGCGCCCATCAATATGAAAATGATCGCAAGTTTCAGGCGCTGCGCTGGAGCCAGGTAACACTGAGCCCAGAGGAACATGCATGCGAAATAGGCCAGCGCATGGTGCCATTTGTCGTTACCCGGCACGTCGGGCATTCCGCTGCCGGGGAGGAAGGAAAGTATCCAGATGGCGATGAGGACGGCGATGCTGGCGAGACGGAAGAAAAGGGCGCGTGACATTGCAATATTGTAAATGCAGATTGTGCGTTTGCGGTGACGCACGCAACAGCAACAGTAGGCAGAACGCCATTTGGTGCGGCTCGCCGGACATAAAATGCCTGAAAGCCGCGCCAGTGCTAGTGCTTATGTTTTACCGTATTATTTTTTCTGCGGTGGCAAATCCGTACACACGCCTTCATACATTTCGGCTGCCATGCCAATCGATTCGCCGAGCGTCGGATGCGGATGAATGGTCTTGCCGATGTCGGTGGGGTCGCAGCCCATCTCAATCGCGAGCGCAATTTCACTGATCAAATCGCCTGCGTGCGTGCCGACGATACCGCCGCCGATCACGCGATGCGTTTCTGAATCGACGATCAATTTTGTGAAGCCCTCATCGCGACCGTTGGCGATCGCGCGACCCGATGCGGCCCACGGAAACACACTCTTGCCGAATTTAATTCCTTGGGCTTTCGCGCTGTCTT
Organism: Betaproteobacteria bacterium; assembly: GCA_031370095.1. Lineage (GTDB taxonomy): Bacteria > Pseudomonadota > Gammaproteobacteria > Burkholderiales > Usitatibacteraceae > UKL13-2. The sequence goes on along the minus strand of JANMPY010000154.1, from coordinate 1,272 downwards.
CACTCTCGCCAACCCACGCCACCTCAGGATCGGTGTAGGCCACATTGGGAATCACGCGCGCATCGAAATGCGATTTTTGCCCGGCTGCGGCCTCTGCAGCAACGTGACCTTCGTGTACTGCTTTGTGCGCCAGCATCGGCTGGCCGACGACATCGCCGATGGCAAAAATATTTGGCACGTTGGTACGCATCTGCGAATCCACGTTAATGAAACCGCGATCACCCACATTGATGCCCGCTTTATCGGCACTGATTTTTTTGCCGTTCGGCGCACGACCGACGCTCATCAACACCATGTCGTAGCGTACGGGCGCTGATGGAGCATTCTCACCTTCGAAGGTCACGTAGATGCCGTCTTTTTTGGCCTCCACGCCGACCGTTTTGGTTTTCAGCATGATGTTGTCAAAGCGCTTCTCGTTCATTTTTTGCCAGACCTTGACGAGATCGCGATCCGCACCTGGCATCAGGCCATCAAGCATTTCCACCACATCGAGACGCGTTCCCAGCGTGGAATACACGGTGCCCATTTCGAGGCCGATGATGCCGCCGCCGATGACCAGCATTTTCTTTGGAATTTCTTTGAGCGCCAGTGCGCCGGTCGAATCGACAATGCGTGGATCATCGGGAATGAATGGCAAACGCATCACCTGCGAGCCGGCCGCAATGATGGCTTTGTCGAAGCGGATGATTTTTTTCTCGCCGGTTTTTTCCTGACCCGTTCCAGTCGTGATTTCAACGACCAAGTGATTTGCGTCGAGAAATTGCCCCACGCCGCGCACCACCTCCACCTTGCGCATTTTCGCCATGCCGCCGAGCCCGCCGGTTAATTTGCCGACGACTTTATCTTTCCAGCCGCGCAATTTATCCAGATCGATTTCAGGTTTGCCGAAGCTGATGCCGTGCGCTGCTAGCGCCACCGTTTCGTCGGCGACGGCGGCAACGTGAAGCAAAGCTTTGGATGGTATGCAGCCGACGTTCAGGCACACGCCACCGAGCTGCGCGTAGCGTTCGACGATGACGGTCTTCATGCCGAGGTCGGCGGCACGGAAGGCGGCGGAATAACCACCGGGGCCTGCGCCCAATACCAGCATTTCGCAGGTCACATCGACGTTACCTGAGTACGAACCAGTTGGTTCAGCTTTAGGTGCTACTGTCGGCGCTTGCAGCGCTGCCGCTTTTACTCCCTCACCTTTGGGAGAGGGTTGGGGGTGAGATGAGGGTTTCGGCAAGCCTGCTTGCCGCTCATCGAACGGCTGGCCCGCAGTTGGGTCAG
>JANMPY010000140.1:0-2524 GCA_031370095.1 Betaproteobacteria bacterium | reverse complement strand
GATTGCGGTGGGTGGCTGCTGCCTGACGGTCGTCGAGAAATCTGCCGAGACGTTTTCGGTTGATGTTTCCAACGAAACGCTGTCGCTGACAACCGGATTGTCGCAGGGTGCCGAAGTAAATCTGGAAAAATCATTGCGCTTCGGCGACCGTCTGGGCGGCCATCTGGTGAGCGGCCATATCGATGGCGTTGGCCTCGTGACCGCGATTGACGATCTTGGTGCGTCATGGCGTTTGGAAATCGATGCGCCGAAGGAGCTGGCAAGATTCGTCGCACGCAAGGGGTCGATTACGGTTAATGGTGTATCGTTGACCGTGAACAAAGTATCGGACGCGGCCAATGGCAATGCGCTGTTCGAAATCAACATTATCCCGCACACGCATCAAGTGACGACGATTCGGCTCCTGCGCAAAGGCGCGAAAGTGAATCTGGAAATTGACCTGCTGGCACGCTACGTGGAAAGAATTCTCGGAAGGGAAATGTCATGACTATTGCAACGACGCAGGAAATTATCGAGGACATGCGCCAAGGCAAAATGGTGGTGCTGGTTGATGCCGAGGATCGCGAAAATGAAGGCGATCTCGTCATGGCCGCCGATTTTGTGACGCCAGACGCTGTCAACTTCATGGCTCGCCACGCGCGCGGGCTGATTTGCCTCACGCTTGAAGAGGCGCGTTGCCGACAACTGAATTTGCCCTTGATGGTGACGGAAAATCGCGCGCTGCATGGCACCGCATTCACCGCTTCGATCGAAGCCGCGACCGGTGTGACCAGCGGTATTTCTGCGGCAGACCGCGCGCGCACGGTGCAAGTAGCGGTCGCGGCAAACGCGAAGCCCGATGACATCGTGCAGCCGGGGCATATTTTCCCGGTCATGGCCAAGCAGGGCGGCGTGCTGGTGCGCGCGGGTCATACCGAGGCCGGCTGCGATCTCGCCAGGCTCGCGGGACGCGTACCCGCAGCGGTGATTTGCGAAATCATCAAAGATGACGGCGAGATGGCGCGCTTGCCTGATTTGCAGGAATTCGCGAGGCTCCACGATTTGAAGGTCGGCACCATCGCCGACTTGATTCGCTATCGCTCGACTACTGAAACGCTGGTAGAGCAGATTTCAGAAAAAGAAATATCAACCGCGTACGGGTCGTTCAAGCTGCACGCCTTCTATGACAAGACGGTAAACGAGGTGCATCTGGCGCTGACCCGTGGTGATATTCGGCCTGACGTCCCGGTGTTGACGCGTGTCCATGAGCCATTTACCTCGCTCGACCTATTTGATTTCGACAGCGGTCGCCACGCCTACTCGGTAGCCGACGCCATGCGCATCATCGCCACCGAAGGCACTGGCGTGATCGTCCTGCTGCGGGGGCCGGAAAATACCGAATCCGTTCTCGCCAGATTTGCGCCGTCGGGCGAAAAGCCCAAGCGGATCGGCAAATGGGATCCGCGTTTGTTCGGCATCGGCGCGCAAATTTTGCACAAGCTGAACGTCCGCAAAATGCGCGTACTCGCATGGCCGAAAAAGATTCCCTCGATGGCCGGTTTTGATCTTGAAGTCGTCGAGTACGTGTCACCTTCAAACGAACGCAAATTGCATAGCGTCGGGTAATTTACATAGGGCTGTATGAATTCGATCAACGTTAATCTGGACGGGCGGCATTTACGAATCGGCATTGTGCAGAGCCGCTTTAACGAGCCGGTGGTAGCGGGCATGTTGAACGCCTGCGTTGCGGAGTTGCAAAGATGCGGTGTAAATCCTGATTCGATTGATCACGTCTCTGTGCCGGGGGCGCTGGAGATTCCGGTCGTGTTGCAAACCATGACGCACACCCAAAAATACGATGCGCTGATTGCCATCGGCGCGGTGATTCGCGGCGACACCTATCATTTTGAAGTGGTCGCTAATGAAAGCTGCCGAGGTGTCATGGATGTCACACTGGAAACCGGCATGCCGATTGCCAATGGCATTTTGACCGTCGACACCGATGCGCAGGCAATGGCACGCATTATCGAAAAGGGCACCGACTGTGCGCGGGCAGCGATCGAGATGGCGCACCTGACCAAAACAATTAGCGCGTCTGCAAGGGAGCGAACGTGAAAAGCGCCCGTCGTCGTTCGCGCGAGTTTGCCTTGCAGGCACTTTATCAATGGCAACTGGCCGGGCAAAGCCTTGCCGATATTGAGCTGCAATACGCCGCTGCGGAAGGATTTGCGAAAGCTGACAGCGCCTTGTTTTCGGTCATTGTGAGTGGCGTATTGAAATACGTGGAGACGCTTAAAGAAAAACTCGGCCCGCATCTTGATCGCCCCTGGAAAGAAGTGAGCCCGATCGAGAGCGGGATCCTGCTGATCGGTGCATTCGAATTAATCCACCTGCCCGAGACGCCGTATCGCGTCATCATCAACGAAGCAATCGAGCTGGCGAAGTCGTTTGGCGGTACCGATGGGCACAAGTATGTGAACGGTATTCTCGACAAGCTGGCAGCGACCACACGCGCGGACGAAATTACGTTTCAGAAAGATGCGCC
>JANMPY010000135.1:0-5228 GCA_031370095.1 Betaproteobacteria bacterium | reverse complement strand
CGAATTCTCCCGCATTAAACGTCTGCCTCCCTACGTTTTCAACATCACCTCCGAATTAAAAATGGCGGCGCGCCGTCGCGGCGAGGACATCATCGATATGTCGATGGGTAATCCGGATGGCGCGACACCACAGCACATCGTCGACAAGCTGGTCGAGGCATCGAAGCGGCCCAACACGCACGGCTACTCGGTCTCCAAGGGCATCCCGCGGCTGCGCAAAGCCATTACCGATTGGTACAAGCGCCGCTTTGATGTTGAATTTGATCCGGATACCGAAGCCATCGTGACCATTGGTTCGAAGGAAGGTCTTGCGCACCTGATGCTGGCCACACTCGACAGTGGCGATACCGTGCTGGTGCCAAATCCTAGCTATCCGATTCACATTTACGGTGCCGTGATTGCCGGTGCCCAGATCAAACACGTGCGCATGACCGAGGGGGTCGATTTTTTCGAGGAGGCCGAGCGGGCGATTCGCGAGACTTACCCAAAACCAAAGATGTTGATTTTAGGTTTCCCGTCCAACCCGACCGCGATGTGTGTCGAGCTGGATTTCTTTGAGCGCATCATCGCGCTGGCCAAGGCCAATAACGTGCTGGTGGTCCACGATCTCGCTTACGCCGACATCACGTTTGACGGCTGGAAAGCGCCGTCGATCATGCAGGTGCCGGGCGCGCGTGATGTCGCGGTGGAATTTTTCACCATGTCGAAAAGCTACAACATGGCGGGATGGCGCATTGGCTTTATGGTCGGTAACAAAGACCTCGTGGCGGCGCTGGCGAAAATGAAGGGCTACCACGACTATGGCACCTTTACGCCGATCCAGATCGCGGCTATCGCTGCGCTTGATGGTCCGCAGGATTGCGTGGCCGAGGTTGTCGCCCAATATCAAACGCGACGTGATGTGCTGCATAAGGGCCTCGCCGAAGCGGGCTGGGTAACGACCAAACCGAAAGCGTCAATGTATATATGGGCAAAAATCCCTGAGCCGTACATGAAAATGGGCTCGCTCGAATTTGCCAAAAAATTGCTGCTTGAGGCGAAGGTATCGGTGTCTCCCGGAATCGGTTTTGGTGACTACGGTGATGACCATGTCCGGTTTGCGCTGATTGAAAATACCGAGCGCACGCGGCAGGCGGTTCGCGGGATTAAAGAGATGTTTAAAAAAGATGGGTTGATGTGAAGCTTGAATCAGATAGTCGACGGGTGAATATTTTAGTCACATGCGCGATGCGCGGAGCTGGTGCCTCCTTCCCCCGGTATGTGGGGGAAGGCCGGGATGGGGGTGTCTTTCGTCATTTCGCGTTTCATCCGGTATCGCCCCCATCCCAACCCCCTTGCAGGGCGCGCATTCCGCTGCATCGGAATGTCGTTCGGCAAGCGCGGCGTACACGCCGCGAAACTCTTGCCTCACCCCCCGTAACCGCAGGAAGCAGTCCAAATAGTTGGGTGTGAAGTTGTCGCGCATGAAAATCATCAGTATCACCAACGCCGTTCACGACATCATCGAGCTCGAATGGTTGAAGCAAGCAGAATCCGTACACCGGCAATTGCGTCCGCTGCTGCCGCCCGACTACGTTGCCCGCATGCGCGAAATTTTTGCCTCCGGTGCCGACATGGCCATCTGCGTGCGTGACGAAAAAGTATGCGGCATCACCGTGTTTCGCATCCTTGAAAAAACCTACAGCGGCCGCGAGCTTTATTGTGATGACTTGATTACCGACGAGACATTGCGTTCCATCGGCGTCGGTCATGCGCTGATTGCGCACATGAAAGCCGTCGCAGCCGAGCGCGGCTGTGATTGTCTGGCGCTCGATTCCGGCACGCAGCGTCATCAGGCGCATAAGTTTTATTTTCGCGAGGGGCTCACCGTCCCCGCGTTTCACTTTTCAAAATCCATCAACAAATGAAACCAATCAACGTAGGATTGCTGGGTCTCGGTACGGTCGGTGCCGGCACAATCAAGGTGCTGCGGCGTAACAGGGAGGAGATTGCCCGCCGGGCAGGCCGCGAGATTCGCATCTCGCACGCGACTGCGCGCGATGTGACGAAGCCGCGCAATTTTTCTCTCGACGGCATCGAGATTCTTGGCAATGCTGAGGCGCTGGTGGCGCATCCGGATATCGACATCGTCTGCGAGTTGATCGGTGGCGACACCTTCACCAAGGCGCTGGTGCTTAAGGCGATTGCGAACGGCAAGCACGTGGTCACGGCCAACAAAGCGCTGCTGGCGAGGTACGGCACCGAGATTTTTGCGACAGCGATAAAAAATCGCGTCACGGTCGCGTTTGAAGCTTCTGTCGCTGGCGGCGTGCCGATTATCAAGGCATTACGCGAGGGCCTCACCGCGAACCGCATCGAATGGATTGCCGGCATCATCAACGGCACATCCAACTTTATCCTTTCCGAAATGCGTTCGCGCGGCGCGAGTTTCGAGTCGGTGCTGAAAGAAGCGCAGGCCAAGGGCTATGCGGAGGCCGATCCGACGTTTGATATTGAAGGCATCGACGCTGCGCACAAGTTGACCATTCTTTCCGCCATCGCGTTCGGTGTGCCGCCGCAGTTCGACAAGGCTTACACAGAAGGCATTTCGACGCTGACCGACAAGGACATCAAATACGCCGAGCAACTCGGCTACCGCATCAAGCTGCTGGCCATCACCCGGCGCGCGGCCGACGGCATCGAATTGCGCGTACATCCAACTCTCATCCCGGAAAAGCGCCTGATCGCCAACGTTGAAGGCGTGATGAACGCAATTCTGGTTAAAGGTGATGCAGCCGGTGCCACGCTCTACTACGGGCCGGGCGCCGGCGGGGAGGCGACTGCGAGTGCGGTGGTGGCCGACCTGGTCGATGTGACGCGGATGATGACGGCAGAGGCCGAACATCGCGTGCCGCACTTGTCGTTCCAGCCTGATCAATTGCACGACACGCTGATTCTGCGCATGGAGCAGGTTGAGACGGGCTGCTATCTGCGGCTGCGCGCGCATGACCGCCCCGGTGTGATGGCCGATGTGACGCGCATCCTTGCCGATGGCTCGATCTCGATTGACGCCATTCTGCAAAAAGAAGCGGAGGAGGGCGAAGAGTTGGTCGATGTCATTATCCTCACGCATCGCTCGGTCGAGGCCAATGTAAATACGGCGATCAAAAAAATTGAAGCGCTGCCGACCATTGCAGCGAAGGTGGTGCGTATTCGTCTGGAAGAGTTGAACTGATATGCGATTGAATCAGGTGACCGTCACGGTTGACGACATCGACGCGGCTGAGATTTTTTATACCAAGCTCGGCTTAAAGCTGATCGTGAAAAGTCCGCATTACGCGCGCTTCATGTGCCCGGAAGGTGACAGCACGTTTTCGATTCACATTGGCGAGGCGGTAGTGAATTCGTCGACCGTTGTCTATTTTGAAAACGATGATCTTGATGCGCAAGTTGCGCGCCTGAAAGCGGCCGGTCTGCACTTTGAAACCGATCCTACCGACGAGCGCTGGCTGTGGCGCGAGGCGCGTTTGCACGACCCGGCCGGCAATCCGATCTGCCTGTTTCAGGCCGGCGCGAATCGGCTGCATCCACCGTGGCGTTTGGCTGAGTCGCGATCATGATCATGCATTACATAAGCACGCGTGGTGCAGGTTCTGCGTCTGACGATTCGCCAAAAACGTTCTGCGATATTTTGTTGGAAGGCCTCGCACCGGATGGTGGCTTATATCTGCCGACGGCGTATCCGATGCTCGAAGAACCAGCATTGGCGCGGCTTCGCGGGCTGTCTTATGCAGAATTGGCGTTTGAAATTATCGGCATGTATGCCGACGATATGCCAAAAGATGATTTGAAAAAAATCATTCAGAAAACTTATTCGGCCGAGGTGTTCGGCACGTCGGACATTACGCCGATAAAAACGCTAGCGCCCGATCTGCATATTTTGCAATGCTCGAATGGGCCGACGCTGGCCTTCAAAGATATTGCCATGCAGTTTCTTGGTAATCTTTTTGAATACGTGTTGGCCAAACGAAATGCTGAAATAAATATTCTGGGTGCAACTTCCGGCGATACCGGCTCGAGCGCTGAATATGCGTTGAAAGGCAAACGCGGCGTGCGGGTGTTCATGTTGAGCCCGCATGAAAAAATGTCTCCGTTCCAGACCGCGCAAATGTTTTCTTTGCAGGATGAGAACATTCACAACATCGCGGTGCGTGGCGTGTTTGATGATTGTCAGGACGTGGTGAAGGCGGTGTCGAACGATCTCGCGTTCAAGGCAAAATACAAAATTGGCGCGGTCAATTCGATCAACTGGGGTCGCATCGTGGCGCAGGTTGTTTACTATTTCAAAGCCTATTTTGTGGTGACAAAATCGAATACCGAAAAAGTCACGTTCGCGGTTCCCTCGGGCAATTTCGGCAACGTGCTCGCCGGGCACATCGCGCGCATGATGGGTCTGCCGATCAGGCACTTGATCGTCGCCACCAATGAGAACGATGTGCTCGATGAGTTTTTCCGCACCGGTCACTATCGCCCGCGCGGCTCGGCAGAGACGCAACAAACGTCGAGCCCGTCGATGGATATTTCGAAGGCATCCAATTTCGAGCGTTTCCTCTACGACCTGGTGTGGCGCGATCCTGCGGCGGTGCGCGAGCTGATGCGCAAGGTCGAACATGAAGGCGGGTTTGACATCGGCGCATGCGGTGACGTGTGGAAACGCATGCCTGCGTTTGGATTTATTTCAGGCAATAGTAGTCATGCGGATCGCATGGAGACGATTCGTATGGCCTGGAGCAAGTACAAAATTGAAATCGACACGCATACAGCCGACGGTTTGAACGTTGGCTTGGCGCATCGGGAGGCGGGCGTGCCGCTGATTTGTCTGGAGACCGCGTTGCCGACCAAATTTGAAGCGAGCATGGTGGAAGCGTTAGGGCGCAAACCTGCGCGGTCATCCGCGTTCGATAACATCGAAAAATTGCCGCAACGGTTTACGGTGATGGACGCAGATGCGGAAGCCGTCAAACGATTCATTGCGGCGAAAATTGATACTGCTTCTTAGTGCAAAACACTAGCACCGGCGCGGATCGCATGGCATTATGCCGCTACCACGCGCGCCAATGCTTATTCTACGTTAGTTTATGCTAAGTGAAATCGTAGGCAGATCGCCGCCATGTGATCTGCGCGCCGCCGCAAAAAAACAGATTTCTCACCCGATGAAGCCGGGTTCGAAATGACAGGAATAAATAGTT
>JANMPY010000131.1:0-3923 GCA_031370095.1 Betaproteobacteria bacterium | reverse complement strand
GGGAAATGATGATCAGTGATCCGCTGGTCTTTCAGCTCTGCCGCAGAATAACCGTACTGATGGTAGAACGTTTCGTTGGCGGTGACATACCGAAGGGTCGTGGCGTCGTACATCAAGATTGGCAAGGGGTTCGCGTTAAATAGCAAGCGATAGCGTTCCTCGCTGGCCATCAGCGCCTGCTCAGTTCGTGCGCGGTCGCTTACGTCGATGGGTGACGCAATCACCATCGTTTTGCCATCAATGCTGGTCTTTATTCTGGTCACCTCGACATCGATAGCGGTGCCATCACACTTGATGTGGCGAGCGCCTTTGAGGATCGAAATTCCAAGTGGCAACGCTTGAACTTCCGCGAGTAGCGCCTCGAATGTCTTCGGCACATGCCGATCCGTGACCCGCTGGTCTTTCAGATCTGCCGCAGAATAGCCGTACTGATGGTAGAACGTCTCGTTGGCGGCGACATACCGAAGCGTCGTTGCGTCATACATCAAGATTGGCAAGGGGTTCGCGTTAAACAGCAGACGATAGCGTTCTTCGCTTGCCACCAAGGCGGCTACAGCGCGCTTGCGTTCGGTAATGCCATACCACGCAATCAGCAGGACGGCAAGCAACGCGACCGCCAGCGCTGCGAAGAACCAGTAGAGTTTTCGATCTGTTTGCGATGCCAATGTATCCGGTGGCACGGTACGCACCAGTGCGACGGCGCGGAGATATGAGCCAGTTTCGCGGCGGCGGTCGACGAGGGCGGCATTTGATGCCGCCGGGTAAGTATTAAGCGTTCTAAGTGAGCTTTCGGGATAACGTGCCCGATGCAGGCTGACAAGTTGAACGTCTCCAACCCAACCGGCCTTGGCCAATTCAGCGGCGGATTCGCTTTCCTGCGTCGCTCGCCAGAAGCAGAAAAGGAACGCCCCCAAACACGCAACCAGCGCCAGTAAAAATAATTTGTCTCTCAGGCAACGCAAACTTGGCGTTTTCAGCATTTATTTTTCTTCATCCCGCCGTTAGTGACCGCAATTCGACCCGTTCAGGGTATTTTGTCGTCACATGCATTTGTACAATACAGCCAAAAAATAATTAACTAATATTATCAGAATAATATGTCGGGTTTATCGTGGCTTGGATTCAGAGAAACCCCTGTTCAAAAAATAGTGCGACGGCAGCTAACATATGGCTACAATTAATTTTGGAATGTAGGACTCAATGCAGCAATCGCACGCATGTCAAACGAGCAAGCAGCGGACACACTTCCCGGATCGTGTGGTGACACTTACGGCTCGGGCTGTTCAAGCCCGCGTCACGACAGCACAGACTGCCGGTGTTTCTTGATTGCGCGCTATAGATTCGCAGTGCAGCGTGCGACGCGATGAGGGACAGCATCCACTTGCTGATGGTCGAAGACTCGCCGGACGATGCCGAGCTCCTGCTGTTTGCGCTTCGCGAAGCGCAATTCACCTTTAGTGCAACCTGCGTCGAGACAGAAGCTGACTACGCTGCCGCTTTGGCTGAAAATCCGCCGGACGTGGTTTTGTGCGACTTCCACTTGCCGCGCTTCAGCGCCACGCGTGCGCTGCAAATTCTCAAGGAACGGCAGCTTGATATCCCGTTTATCGTCGTGTCCCATCATATTGGCGAGGACGCCGCCGTTGCGGCCATGCAGAGTGGGGCCAGCGATTACCTTTTGAAGAATCGTCTGGGACGGCTGCCAAAGGCAATCGAAGCCGCCATCGAGCGCCGTATTTCCCGCCAGCAGACGGTCGTGGCCGAAAAAGCGCTGCGCACCAGCGAAGCGATGAAACGCGGCATCCTGAATTCATTGAATACAAGAATCGCGGTTCTCGATGGTCAAGGTGTCATTGTTGCGACCAACAAAGCCTGGGAAAATTTTGGCGACACCCGCGCAGCGCAGTACAAAGCGCCTGCCAGGGTGGGGACTAGTTACTTCGATCTCTTGCAGGAAGCCGCAGATCGCGGCGACGAGTTGGCTGCACGCAGCATAAAAGACGTGCGCTCCGTGATCAATCGCGAGAGCGGCTTTGTGTCGATTGAATACCAACGTGAAGTTTCCGGCGGCACGCGCTGGTTTGTCGCGCGCGCGATGCCGCTGGAAGACAGCACGGACGGCGCGGTCGTGTCGCACGAAGATGTGACCGACCGAATGCTTGCACATCATGCGCTGGGCGACGCCAACAAACGCCTTCACGCGCTGTCGACGCGCGTTCTCAGCATTCAGGAAGAAGAGAGGCGCGGTATTTCACGCGAATTGCATGACGATATTGGCCAATCGCTGACGGCCCTTAAAATCGGGCTGCATCGCCTCGCCCAGCGCGCCAGCGAAGGCGGCACGGAACGTGCCAATGATGGTCAGCAAAAACTGCTTGCTGATTGCCTGGGTATCGCCGACGCCACGCTGGACAAGCTGCGCAACCTTTCCCTGGAGTTGCGTCCGCCGCAACTCGACCAACTCGGTCTTGAAGATGCGCTGGCATGGCTGGTCGATCACCAGCGCAGCGCTACCGGGCTGGATGTAGAGTGCCAATTCAACGGGCTTGTCGCGCGTCTGCCAGCCGAGATTGAGAGCGTTTGTTACCGTATTGCCCAAGAGGCGCTTAATAACGCCACGCGTCACGCCAAGGCGGGTCAGATTCGCATTCTCGTCGAACTGCATGACCGTCTGCTCAAGCTCGCGATACGCGATGATGGAGTAGGATTCGATATGGACACAGCACGTAAAAAGGCCAGCAAGACCGGCAGCCTGGGTTTGATCAGCATGGAAGAGCGCGCGCAACTCGCTGGTGGCCGACTACAGATTCGCACCAATCCCGGCGCGGGAACAACAGTGCATGTGACATTCGTACTCAAAAACGTCGACAATTTGATCGCCGACGCAGGCAGCAATCAGCGTCCTCCCGGAGCAATATGAGCCTGATTCGCGTTTTGCTTGCCGATGATCATGCGCTGGTGATGGCTGGAATCCGTGCGCTGGTAGAAGAACTGGGAACCACCCAGATCATCGCCGAGGCCAATAACGGTCGTGACGCAGTTGCACTCGCGAAACAGCACAGGCCCGATCTGGTGATTATGGACATCTCCATGAAAGATCTCAATGGTATCGAGGCCACCGCACAGATCATGGCTGAAGTGCCGTCCACACGGGTGCTGATTCTGTCCATGCACACGACCGAGGACTTTGTGCGCCGCGCGATCAAGGCGGGCGCTGCCGGCTATCTGGTCAAGGATTCGGCACCACTCGATCTGAAGATGGCAATCGCCGCCGTATTGCGCGACGAGATCTACCTGTCGCCACGTGTTTCCAAACATGTCGTCGCCGGATTCCTGCACGGCAAGCCACATCAGGATGAATCCACCATGGACGCGCTGACGGCGCGCCAGCGCGAGGTGCTGCAAATGGTCGCCGAGGGCAAGAGCACCAAGGAAATCGCCTATCAGCTCAACGTCAGCGTGAAAACCGTGGAAACACACCGTGCCGCGTTGATGGATCGTCTTGATATTCACGATATCGCCGGCTTGGTGCTTTACGCCGTTCGTCACGGATTGATCAGCGTGGACCGCGTCGATCCCTAGTTAGGGCCGTCACATTAGCCTCCAATAGCCCATTCAATCACCAGTACTGGCGGGGCTCTAAAGCCATTTATGCTCCGGAAAGCGCGCCGGTGCTAGTGCTTGGTGCTGGACTCGGTGGGATTGGAATTTTTGTGCATCGCGCGCTGCCGCCCCGGGTTGAACCATGAAAATTCGATAGGGCGCCAATCGCCACTCAAGGTGATGCGTCACAAAAATTAACAAACGCGCCGCCAAATCGCCGCACGCTGGATTAAAATCAGGTTTCAACGATTAACAAAAGTAAACCTCTGAATCTCAATCTGGAACCGGAAATTCACGCCGCACTTTCCTTGGCAGAAACG
>JANMPY010000071.1:0-11960 GCA_031370095.1 Betaproteobacteria bacterium | reverse complement strand
CCGCCGTTCGCAGAATATGTATCCGGCCACAGCACCTTCAGTGCGGCGGCCGCAACGGTGCTGAAGTTCTACACCGGCAGCGACGTGTTCGGCGGCTCGGTCAACATTGCAGCGGGTAGCAGCCGCGTGGAGCCGGGGCTGGTGCCAGCCGCCAATCTGCAATTGTCGTGGGCAACCTTCACTGACGCAGCGGACGAAGCGGGAATATCACGTCGTTACGGCGGTATTCATTTCATCGATGCTGATCTCGAAGGCCGCAGAGTCGGAAAACTACTCGGCGCGGCAGCGCTCAAAAAAGCGGGCAAGCTGTTCGGTGAATCCTTTGCCGGTCTCGGTGATGACAATGATGACTGATCGCAAAACGCGGGTTTGCAGTCCGTGTTGAGACATCGAATGATGTTGATCTGAAGTTCGTCAAGCCATGAAAGCAGGGTGCCAGCGGTGGCACCTTGTTTTTATTTTCCGTGCAAGGAAGCGCGGCTCGCGGGTCTCGCCGGGTACTACGACATCCTGCCGATTGCACCACCATCAATCCAGAGTACTATCGCGGCCATGCGTGCTGAGCTGGGCGCGCAACAATCGCCATTTATTTTTCCTGCTTAAAAAATCATGAATTCCACTTCGCATGTTGCCGTGATTGGCGCGGGCATCGCCGGTTTGTCTTGTGCCACGGCGCTGCAAAAGGGCGGCGTCACGGTCAGCCTGTTTGAAAAGAGTCGTGGCCCGGCTGGACGCATGAGCACCCGTCGCGGTGACGGCTGGCAGTGCGATCACGGTGCCCAATATTTCACTGCACGCCACGCCGATTTTCGTGCCGAAGTGGCGCGCTGGCAGGCGGCTGGTGTGGCCGCATTGTGGACACCGAAGCTATGCGTATACGACGGCGTTTCTTGTATCGATGCCGGCAATACAGTGGAACGTTTTGTCGGCACGCCGCGCATGACAGCACCGGCGCACTTTCTGGCTGAGGCGCTCACAATCCGCAGTGCCACCACCATTAAACAATTGCAACGCGATAGCAACCGGTGGCAACTATTGTCGGCCGAACACGGATTGATCGACACCCACTTCGACGCCGTCCTGCTCGCCGTGCCTGCGCCGCAAGTGGTGCCGTTGTTGCGGCTGCCAGCGCCACCGCTCGCAGCGCTTGCTGCATCCGCCCACATGCGTGGTTGCTGGGCGCTGATGCTGCGATTTGCGGCACCGGTCGCGTTGCCATTTGATGCCGCGTTTGTGAATTTTGGTCCACTGCGATGGATCGCCAGGGACAACGCGAAGCCCGGTCGCAACGGTGCAGAAACGTGGCTGCTGCACGCCAGCGCCGAATGGAGTACTGCCCATTTGGAAGACGATGCCGACAGTGTCGCTGCGGTGTTATTGGACGCGTTCCGCGAGCTTGGTGGACCCGCGCCGCAGTATTGCACCGCACACCGCTGGCGTTATGCCGACACGGAGCCCGCGCTGGAAAACGTTTGCGTGTGGCGCGCCGATGAAGGCGTGGGCGTGTGTGGCGATTGGCTTAACGGCGGCAAGGTGGAAGGTGCATGGCGCAGTGGCCGGGCGCTGGCGGCGCAGGTGCTGCAATCAATCGCGGCATTATAGGTAACGTCGCGATTGACAGCCGTGTGTTTGTGTCAGGCTTTCTTGGCCCACGCGCTACACCAGCCTTTGCCCGCCACTTGTTTGCCCGCAAACAAGGGACAGCCACCCGCTGCATCGGTTGGCTTGCCTTGGTAAAGCACGCAATTGCTGCACACCTGCTCCGCAGCATATTTCGGAAATTTGGCTTTGTCCACCTTGGTTGCGTTGGCTTTGTAGCCCAGCGCCGCAGCCTGTGTTTCGGTCTCGGCGACCATCGGGACATCAGCGAAAGTGTGGCCGGCCAACAGGGCACCACTGCCTAGACAAGTTTGAATCATGAACTGACGACGGTTTGTCATGGGTAATTTCCTTGAGTGTTGAAAAAGAATTGAGTGTACAAATTAAGTAAAACACAAAAACAAAAAAATGTGAATTCGCGTCACGACGCTTCAGGTGCAAACGCAAATGCACACCCGCATCGCGATGTAAATTGGCTGTAGCCGTAAAGTCGACTTCCAGAAAAATTGTCGCCGAGCAATTGACGCAGATCCGGCTGGAAAGTTGCATAAGTTTGAAAAATAAATACGCGATTGAATGGCATTGCAGCGCGTACAAGTTGCCCGTATGCGAAGACATACGTGTTAGCCTTTATTGCAGCATTTTCGGTTCAAGCCTTTCCATCACGAAATCCAAGGAGCTGAAGCATGAAAACACCCATGAAAAAACTATTCGCCATATCCATTCTCAGCGCTTTCGCCGCCGCCGCGAATGCAGCCGACGGTTTGATCGAAACAAAAAGCGCGCATAACGCTGCCGACACGGCAACAAGGCTGGTCGCTGCCATCGAGACCAGGAAGCTCACACTATTTGCCCGCATCGATCACGCCGCAGGTGCCAAGAAAATCGACAAGACGCTGCGCCCGACCGAAGTATTTATTTTCGGCAACCCGAACGGCGGAACACCGTTGATGGAATGCGCGCAATCGATAGGCATCGATCTGCCGCTCAAGATGCTGGTGTGGCAAACGGCAGATGGCAGCGTCATGCTCGGCTACAACGATCCCGCGTGGCTGGCGAAACGCCACGGCACCGCGTGCGAACAACCGGTGGCAAATATTTCGAAAGCACTGGATGGCATCGCCAAAGGGGTTACGGCACCGTAAGGCTTGGGTTTGTGCGGTGGTTTACTAAGTTACGTCACCCAGCATATTGAGGCGTATATCAAGCACTGATGCGGTTTTCAGGCCGAAAATGGCTGGGAAGCCGCGCCAGTGCTAGAGTTTTTTTATTTTTTTGCGGGCAATTTGGATCTTGCCACCGCCAAACGTCAGCTTCTGCTTCGGTATGACACCAAGTCTGTAGAAGATATTTCCGAGCACGGCACCAGCTTGTAGTGCTTCTCGTCGACAACTTTCACTTCGTCGTTTTCGATGGTCAACTCGAACATGGCGATACGATCATCGCCCATGAATTGCGCCGACAGCGCTCGGCAGATGAGCGCAGGAAATTTTTCTTTGCAGCAAGCCAGATCTTGCCTGGTCTGCACCACCGATAGTTGATCGCTGCCTCCTTTGGCTTGCACCGGAATCACGTAGTGGTTGCCATGGCGGTCCAGTCCAACATACAACTCATCGATTTCAATCTGGCCGATGTTTTTGACTGTCGTGCGTAAATGGTTCTGTAGCGAGTACGTCGTGAGACCAAGGAAAATATCGACCAGGCGGTTGTATCGCACTTTTGCAAGCAGCGCCTGCTCGTCACCTTGTGCGTAACCGATGACGATCTCGGGCGTGGCATCGGGCACTTTGATCGTGATCAGCTCGGGACGCGGAAGGATGCGATTTATTTTCACTTGCTTGAATTGATATTTTGCGCGTCCTGCCGGCTCGATAATCCATTCGCTGCCTTTCGCCGCCGTATTTCGTATCGTCTCCGGCAGATGCGTCCGATACCGGAAGCTGTAAATCAAATCGCCCAAATTCTTCGGCAGCACAATCTTTAGCTGTTTCGCAACCGCTTCTATCTCGTCGCGGTTGAATGCGAATTGCGTCGCGCCTTTTTCGTGATGGCGCTGAAAAATTTTCTCGATGATTGCTTCATACCGATTTCGGACGGCGGGAGCTGCGGAAGTTTTAGCCATATGCTGACTCAGGTTCGCAAAGCAGCGGCTGATAAATATTTTTATTCACCAGTTCACCTTTTCGTAATCGCTGGCCAATGACCGTGGAAGGCACATTAAAGTATTTCGCCGCGGCACCCATCGTGAGGTTTAGCAAGTATTCATCACTCAACTCGATCAAGTTGGCAGGCTTGGTCGGACGAATGCCCAGCGCTTTGATGACTTCATGCGCGACCGCGCGACCGAGCAATGGCGGTACGCTATTGCCGATTTCGCGGAACCCGTGCCATTTGGTTGCGTGAAAACGGAACCAGTCCGGATACGAATGCAGGCGCGCCGCCTCGCGAACGGTGATGACACGCGGATGCGTCGGATGTATCGGTCGGGGACTGGTAAAGGCTCCGCGCGCGGAGTCCGTGCCGGCTCGCAAGGTGTTGCACACCCCATCGGGATCGAGTTTGAGAAAACGCGAAATCGATTCTGTTTCGCCATGCGCCGTGTCGATAAATCTCTTTTGTGAGACAGCGGTATGCACCGTTCGCGCACTTGCTGACAGCAGTTCCGTATCGTATTTACGAGCATAACCAAAATCGTCCGCATCGGGCTCAATGCCGCGAAGCCGTTTCGCATAGCTGGATGAGGTTTTGAATTTGACCTTCACGCTTTCGCCACGAAGCAATTCTGCGAACTGGTCGGCGTTGGGCAAATCACCAATGGCCTGATTTACCGTTACGCGTTTCACGGGTTTGGGATAAACCGGCATTGGCAGCCCTTTGCGGGCACCGATTAAAAACAAACGCCTCCGGTCCTGTGGAACGCCGAAGTCCGCCGCGTTCAACACTTGCCACGGCAGCAGAATGTCGTAGCCAGCCAATTTCATTTCTTCAACGACCTCGTTGAGGAATTTCTTGTGCGTGCCAACCGTGAGCCCTTTTACGTTTTCGAATACAAAATATTTTGGGCGCAGCTCTCTGACCAGTCTCACGAAATGAAACACGAGCTGATTACGCGGATCATCCAACGCCCGCCTGCCGATCAGCGAGAACCCCTGACACGGAGCTCCACCGCAGAGGACATCGATGTCGCGTTCGCCAATTTCTGCGCGATGGCGAATGTCCTCACCCGTAAGATTGACGACGCTCGCACAAATGGTCGCTGCGTGCGGAAAATTGTAATGGTGGATAGCACAATGAATTGGATCAATTTCCACGGCCGCCGCGACATCAAAGCCCGCCTGCTCGAATGCCAGCGAAAGTCCACCAGCGCCCGCGAATAGGTCGATGACGATGGGACGACTGCTGTTGCGATTGTTGGGATTCTTGGAAATGGAATTCATTTATTGGTTTGTCTTTTCAGCACGTTGCAGCACGTGGCCATCTCAATCAGTTTACCGCCGTGGCGCGGCAAGAAACGCTTCCACACTTTGAAATTTCCGTCTGTACACAACCGCCGTGTAGATCGCCATTTGACGCGGCTTCCGGATGCAAAAAGCCATGAGAGCCGCGCCGGTGCTAGTGTTTCAATATTCAAACGCGCCCGCAGCAGTCATCACTTCGCCCGCATCTCCCGCTCCGCCAACCGCGCCAAAATCTTTCCATGCACGCCACCAAAGCCGCCGTTGCTCATCACCAAAATATTGTCGCCCGGTGCTGACATGGCGATGATCGCGCTGACCATCGCATCGAGGTCTTCGAACACCCCCGTCTTGGTGCCAATTGGCTCGAACGTTTTCGCCGCATCCCAGCCGAGATTGTTCGCGTAAACGAACACCACATCGGCGTGCGCCAGACTACCCGGCAGCGCTTCACGCATGGCACCCAGCTTCATGGTGTTGGTGCGCGGCTCTAGCACCGCGAAGATGCGTTTATCACCAACGCGTTTCCTCAATCCTTTGAGCGTCGCCTGAATCGCCGTCGGGTGATGCGCGAAGTCGTCAAACACGGTGACGCCGCCGATCTCGCCTTTGTTTTCCATGCGTCGTGCCACTCCCGTGAATTCGCCAAGGGCATCAATCGCCATTTTGGTCGGCACGCCGGCGTGACGCGCAGCGGCGACGGCGGCTAACGCGTTCATGGTGTTGTGCTCGCCCATCTGGCTCCAGTCGACCGCGCCTTTGTCGATGCCATTAAATATCACATTGAACTGTGTGTCCCGCTCCGCGCGCTTGAAATCCCACAACATGCCGCGACCAAATTCTTCCACACCGGTCCAGCAGCCCATCGCCAGCGTGCGCCGCAAATTTTCATCGCGACCATTGCTAACGATGAGTCCATTGGCTGGCACCGTGCGAACGAGATGATGAAACTGCGTTTGAATCGCTTCGACGTTGGGAAAAATATCGGCGTGGTCGAGTTCGAGATTATTCAGAATGGCGGTGCGCGTGCGGTAGTGGAAAAATTTGGAACGCTTGTCGAAAAACGCGGTGTCGTATTCATCGGCTTCGATCACAAAAAACGGCGAGTCGCCGATGGGCAAACGCGCCGAGATGCCGAAATTTGCAGGCACGCCGCCGATCAGAAATCCCGGTGCAAGCCCCGCGTGTTCGAGTATCCAGGCAAGCATCGCGCTGGTGCTGGTTTTGCCGTGGGTGCCCGCGACCGACAGTACCCATTTGCCTTGCAGCACATTTTCGCCCAGCCACTGTGGCCCGGAAATCATTGGCAGACCGCGATTAAGAATTTCCTCAATCACCGGCATCGAGCGCGTCATCACGTTGCCGACGACGTATAAATCTGCGCTGAACTTTGTGAGCTGCGCCGCGTCGTAATTGTCGTGCAGCACAATCCCTGCGGCGTTGAGCTGCGTGGACATCGGTGGATAAACATTGATGTCACAACCTGTGACGATGTGTCCCGCAGAGCGTGCGAGCACGGCAAGCCCGCCCATGAAGGTGCCGCAAATACCGAGAATGTGGATGTGCATGGTTTGTGTTGTGGTCAGCCGACGCGTGACGACAACGATGTCACTGCAATATTTTATCATCGGCATCAAGCGGACAGCGCGTTCGTCACTGTCATTAAGGAGTTTCACAGATGAGAGTAAACTTGAACGCTCTTGAAACAAGGAAACGTGTGCCGCATCTATCAATGATTGCAGCATCCAACCAATTGACTATGGTTCCACATCTCACTACCTCACTCACCGGTCCGCTGCTGGATCTTGAAAAGAAAATCCTCGATGCGCGCCCCAGCATTGAGCGCTGGTTTCGCACCAAATGGATGACCGAGCGGCCACCGTTTTACACCTCGGTCGATTTGCGCAATTCCGGTTTCAAACTTGCACCGGTCGACACCAATTTATTTCCCGGCGGCTTCAATAATCTGAATCCCGAATTCATGCCGCTGTGCATTCAGGCGGCGATGTCGGCGGTGCAACGCGTGTGCCCGGATAAGCAGCGCTTTTTGCTGATCCCTGAAAATCACACGCGCAATCTTTTCTATCTCTCCAATGTCGCCGCGATCCAGAAAATTCTGACCGGTGCCGGTCTTGAAGTGCGGATCGGCTCACTGTTACCTGAAATCATCGCGCCGACCGTGCTCGATTTGCCGAACGGTGAAAAGCTCACGCTGGAGCCGATCAAGCGCGTCGGCAATAAATTATTCATTGATGGTTTTGATCCCTGCGCGATATTGCTGAATAACGATCTCTCGGCTGGCGTTCCCGAAATCCTCAAAGGTCTTTCGCAGCCGGTGGTGCCGCCGCTGCACGCAGGCTGGACGACGCGCCGCAAAACGTTGCACTTTCATGCCTACGATACGGTGGCCGAAGAATTCGCCAAGTTGATTGGCATTGATCCGTGGTTCATCAATCCGATCTTCAGCCAATGCGGCAGGGTAAATTTTTCCGCGCGCGAAGGTGAGGAGTGTCTCGCCGCCAATGTCGAGGCGGTACTCGGTGAAATGCAGGCGAAATACGACGAATACGGCATTACCGAAAAACCGTTCGTGATTGTGAAGGCCGATGCCGGTACCTATGGCATGGGCATTTTGACCGCGCGCTCGCCAGACGATGTGCGCGGCCTCAATCGCAAAGAACGCAACAAAATGGCGGTGGTGAAGGAGGGCCTGGAAGTGAATGAGGTCATCATTCAGGAGGGCGTACACACGCTGGAAAATCTGAACGGCGCTGTCGCCGAGCCGGTGGTGTACATGATGGACGCGTTCGTCGTCGGTGGTTTTTATCGCGTCAACACCGAGCGTGGCGTTGTCGAAAATCTGAATTCGCGCGGCATGAGTTTTGTGCCGTTGGCATTTGAGACCGACTGTCACTCACCCGATTGTTCAGGTTGGCCCGATGCGCCACCGAATCGTTTCTACACCTACGGCGTGGTGGCGCGACTGGCGATGCTGGCGGCATCGCGTGAACTGGAGAAGCTCGCGCCGCCGTCACAGGTGGACGCGGCAATGATGGCCGCAGCGGCGGACTAAGGATGCCCCCTCTCCCCTCGTGGGAGAGGGCCGGGGAGAGGGGGTAAATAAATATGGGTTCAAAAAACATGCGCATCGCCTTCATCGCCGATCCGATCCAACAACTCAAAGCTTACAAAGATTCCACCGTATTCATGATTCGTGAAGCCGCCAAACGCGGTCACGAGGTGTTTGCGTTCGAAGCACGCCACATGGCACTCGTCCAAGGTCAAGTGTTGGCGCGGGTTTCCAGCCTGTCGGTATCGGCAAACAATGATCGCTGGTGCGAAGTAACGAGCGAAACCGAAATGCTGCTCAGTGATTTCGATGCGGTGCTGATGCGCAAAGATCCGCCGTTTGATCAGGAGTATCTGTACGCGACGTTGCTGTTAAGTCTCGCCGAAGAACAAGGCGCGCGTGTCGTCAATCGCGCCGCATCACTGCGCAATTACAATGAAAAATTAGCCATCGCCAAATTCGCACAATTCACCGTGCCAACGATGGTGACTTGTGACATGCCGCGTCTTCACGCGTTCATCGACGCGCAGCGCGACGTGATCGTGAAAAAACTCGATGGCATGGGCGGCACCTCGATCTTTCGCGTGCGTGCCGACGACCCGAATCGCAATGCGATTATCGAAGTGCAAACCATCGACGGCTCGGTATCGGTGATGGCGCAACGCTATATTCCGGAAATCACCAACGGTGACAAACGCGTGCTGGTGATCGACGGCAAACCGGTGCCTTTTTGTCTCGCGCGCATTCCTAAAGCCGGCGAGACACGCGGCAATCTGGCCGCCGGTGGACGCGGCGAGGCGCGGCCAATTTCGGCGCGTGATCGCGAAATTGCCGAGGCACTCGGCCCGCAATTAAAAGCCGATGGCCTCACCATCGTCGGTCTCGACATCATTGGTGATTATTTGACGGAGGTGAATGTAACCTCGCCGACCTGCATGGTCGAAATTTTTGAGCAGGCCGGTTTCAATACGGCAGCGTGGGTGATTGATGCGCTGGAGAAGCGCGGCAATTAATTACCCGGCATAACGCGACCTGGAACGCCATTTTACGAGGCGTTCAGGCCTAAAATGCCTTGAAAGCCGCGACAGTGCTAGAGTTTCGTCATCGGTTTTCCGTTCGGAAATCGTCTGGCTTTGCCAGCGATTTCCCCAAATCAATCCGGTCAAAAGTAGGTTTTTACTTTTGACCGAATTAATTTATTGTCACCCGATCAAAATCGAGCCCGCGCTCAATAAATTCAGCGAGCTTCACTTCCTTCGGGCTGCCATGTCCCTGATGAAAAATATCGATGCCGCGACCCTGTTGCGACAGGTGCGCGGGAACGATCAGCGTCTCGGCAATCTTGAGTGCCTCACTCGGTGGCAATCGGAAACCCTGCACGTAATTTGTCGTGCGGCTGCGCGTATCGGCTGAGCGCACCGTGATCGCCTCGGGCTTGCCGGGCAGCATGGCGACGGTGGCGAAAATGTTGCCGTCAAGTTCTTCGACCAGCTCCCTCACGACGCCCAGAAAAAAATGTTCCTGCTTGCCGATTTTGATGCCGACCAGTTTGCCGATGGCGACACCGTGTGCAGAATTGGCCGGGCGCAGCAGGCGCAAATGACCGCGGCTTTCGTCGGCAATACCCCACGTCTCGGTGCCATAGTTGAAATCTGCATAGCGCGCGCGAATGGTTGACTCTGACACCTTGCCAAACATTTCGATGTCGGCCATTTCATGACGCGTCAGTTCACTCGTGACGCCCGGCTGCTGGAACGGATTACCCGAGACAAAAAAGTGCGTCTCGGTGATACCAAAGGCGAGGATCACTTCTTTTTCGCTCGGCACTATCGCCGGTGGACGCAAGCTGGTGCCCTCGCACCAGAGCCGGTGCAGTCTGGCCAATTGTGCATGCGCGTCCATGATGCTCCATTCGGCCGGCAGGTCGAGTGTGGTGGGATCGCCTCCTTCGGTGAGTTTTTTCAATCGCCGACGCAACGACTTCGAGAGTTCTTCCAGGCTCAGCGCGCGCACGTGCTCGGCGATGACGCTCGACGGGTGAAAAACCGCACCGGCATTGGACAGCAGGTCGACCGCGCAGACGAGGCCCTGCGGATTTGCGCTGACTTCGCGCGCCATGGTGACCTTGTGGCCGAAGCGCTTGAGCACCGCATCGACAAAATCAATCTGCCGGGGGCTAAGCTCGTGAATGTTGGCTGCCTGCCCCAGCAGCACCGCCGTATACGCCTGCTCGATACTCGACACGCCATCAATCGCCCCGATCGAATCCTTGACGCGTTTGTGAATGAGTTGGCGGTTCTCGGCTTCGACCCATTGCTGATGCAAACGCATCCACAGGCTTAAATCAAAGCGACGATAGATGAATCCGGCGATCAACATTTGCAAACCGATGTAGCGCATGACGCGCTGGATGATCAGCGCACCGTGGGCAAATAACGGCGCGTCCTCAAGTGTCGCGTCGGTCCAGCAACGCCGATAGCCTGCTTCCATTTCGCTGATTAAATTACAAGACACATGCCACGCGGCAATATCGGTGGAAGACAGCGGAATGGTCTTGCCGGCATAGCGTGTGCGCTGCTCGGCGAGCAGATACGCGACCTTGTCGCGCAATAGCTCCATGCAGGTCAAACGTTCGAGCGCGACGACAGCTTCATCGCGATTGATATTGCGCAGTGCGTCGACGATTTTTTGTTGAGCCTGCGGAACGTTGGTCAGCGGAATCGATTGCAGCCACACTTTGCACGACTGCGCATCGGAGA
Source organism: Betaproteobacteria bacterium (assembly GCA_031370095.1). Lineage (GTDB taxonomy): Bacteria > Pseudomonadota > Gammaproteobacteria > Burkholderiales > Usitatibacteraceae > UKL13-2. Next base: position 1,077 of record JANMPY010000071.1, on the reverse strand, counting down.
AAAACAAGGAGCCCGGTTTCGTGTTTGTTGATGCCTGCGATACCATTTACATCTCCTAAAACCCGCGAGGTGGAGGCGACTCTAACCGGTTGCGAATGCGCGCTTCACCGCCGACACCCATTGACTTGATTTCGCATCTGCGTTCAGTGTATCAAGCCTTGAAGGCGAGGGCGTGGATATTGCCCAGACCGGTTTCGGAAACGCCGGATCATCGCGGTATCGCGGTATCACGTGCCAATGCAGATGCGGAGTCAAATTACCGAGGCTGGCGACATTCATTTTCTCCGGTTGCAGCGCCGCGCGCAACGCCGCCTCAAGCGTGAATACTGCCGCCATAAACGATTGTCGGTCATCATCGGATAAATCGGTGAGCTCTTTGACATGCGGATTCCAGATGACGCGGCAAAAACCGGCATAGGCTGCGCCATCGTCACCGCGCACACGCACCACGCGAAATTTTTCGCTGCGAAAAATCAGTTCGCCGCCGTCACCATCGCATAGCTCGCAGCCAGACACTAGTAGGGCTGCCGCACGATGGGCTTGGTCTGCGTGGTGCCGGCGAACGGCCCGGCAGTAAACGCGTACGTCATGGTCGCATTGTTGGCATCGCTGAAATTGAGCGTAAGTGTGCCCGCCGGAACAACCTTCAATTGGCTCGGGTCGTAGGCGACACCGAGCCAGGCCGAGCCGGTGGTGCTGAAGAAATTCCCGGTATAGGTGTTCCCCGTCCAAGTTCCGTCGGTCATCACGTACCACGCTGCCTTGCCGTCGGGCCCATAGGTAAACCACGCGCCAAACAGAATGCCCGCCTGCTGCGTAATACTGAGACCCCAGCCGTTTTGTGCGGTACCGCCCCACCACATATCGCCGACCTGAATGGGCGAAGTGCCACGACCGAATAGCTGCCGCGTGATCTGTTTCTGCCCGGACACGCCGTTGATCACGTATTGCAACAACGCGGTCGAGCTGCTGGTGAAATTGATGCTGATGTTGCCGACTGGCGCACCGACCAGAAACTGATCTTTGTCGTAATTATTCAACGGTGCCGAGGTAGGTTGATAGATCGCGCCCGAGTAA
>JANMPY010000551.1:0-9588 GCA_031370095.1 Betaproteobacteria bacterium | reverse complement strand
GCCAGGCCCCAGATCGCGATAGCGCCCCGGCCCAAACGTACGGCAGGCACCACGAAACTCGGCATCGACGCACAGCTCCCACGTGCCATCCTGAACGACCATCGAGCCGGCGCGATCATTGAAATTCACCGTCGCGAAATTCCCCGTATCGCGATCCAGCTGAATCGATGCGCCACGAAAATCGGCATCGCTGAATAATTGAATGGTGCCGCGGCGGTAATTGGAATACGCGCCGGTGTTGCCAACATACGTGCCGACTTCGCGCGCCGAGGAAATCTTGCCGTCAAACTGGCTGCCGAGCGCCTGATATTCACCACGCGTGACGGTCGCACAATTGCCAGTGAAGTTGGCCTCGGTACAGACCTGCCAGGTACCATCGCGCACGACGATGCTCGAGGCGCGATCATTGAAGCCGACCTCGGCAAAATTAGGTGTGTAACCACGCATCGTAATGTTGCGCCCGCCGAATCCGGCGTATTCAAAAAAAGTGATTTCGGCAGCCGATGCGGCAATCGCCGTTGTCGCCATCAGGCCTGCGATGGTGCGGAAAAAAACAGTAGCGTACGTTGACATGGTGAACTCCCCCGGTTGGCCGTTTGACAGCGGCGTTTTTCAAACTCATCGTGATTCTGCCACACCGACTTAAAACCAACCGTGACAAATTCGTTAAATGAAATTTGATTCTTGTCGAGGATAAAAATGATAAACACTAGCACTGGCGCGGCTCCTGAAGCATAAATTCCTGGAAACGCGCGCTAAATGGCGATCTAGGTGCAATTATGCTATGGGTAAAAATAAAAATGGCCTACATTGCTGTAAGCCGTTTTTATTCTGAAGCTGGCGTCCCCAACCGGATTCGAACCGGTGTTACTGCCGTGAAAGGGCAATGTCCTAGGCCTCTAGACGATGGGGACTCACACGTCTTACTACAGTGCTTCTACTACAAAAAAACGCATCAGCAGGTATAACTGCAACCGCTCTGCCAATCTGTGAAACAAGAATTTTGTGGTGGAGGTAAACGGGATCGAACCGATGACCTCTTGCATGCCATGCAAGCGCTCTCCCAGCTGAGCTATACCCCCACATGGAAGTCCGCAATTATAGCCGGAGCCGGGAGTTTTTGCAAAGCGACCTCTCGCCTGAATTTACCGCGTCGTCAGTTGCCCGGACAAGCATTCAGTCGCGCCAAAACTTCTTCACGACCCAGCACCTCCATGATCGCGTCGATGGCCGGGGTCTGCGTTTGGCCTGTCACCAGTACCCGCAGCGGCATCATGAGCTGCGGCATTTTCAGTCCATGTTTGGCAATGGTGGATTTGATCGCGGCGTTGATGTCTGATTTGAACCAATTGATGGCTGAGAGACTTTGCGTGAACTCGTTAAGCGCCGGGCCGGCCGCGTCGGTCAGATGCTGCGCCAGCAGCGTGCTGTCCAGAGTTGGCCTCACATAAAAATAACGCGCAGCCTCTGCCATGTCCACCAGCGTCGATGAACGGTCACGAAGCAAATCGGCGACGCGGGTAGTCTCCGGCCCGGACGCAAGGTCGTAACCATTTTTTTTCAGAAACGGCGTTAGCTGCGCCGACAGTGTTGCCGCATCAGCGCGCTTGATGTGTTCGTGATTAAGCCACAGCAATTTTTCTGCATCGAATCGCGATGCAGACGCACTGATTTTATTGGCATCGAACCACTGCACCAATTGCTCGCGCGAAAAAACTTCCTCGTCGCCATGAGACCAGCCGAGACGCGCCAACATATTGATCATCGCTTCCGGCACATAGCCTTCTGCTTGATATTCCATCACGCTTTTCGCACCGTGACGTTTGGATAGCTTGGAGCCATCCGCGCCGAGCACTGTCGGCGTGTGTGCAAATACCGGCGGCGTTTTGCCCATCGCGTGATAGAGATTGATCTGGCGCGGCGTGTTGTTGACGTGATCGTCACCGCGAATCACATGGGTGATGGCCATGTCGATGTCATCGACCACGACGCAAAAATTGTAGGTCGGTGTGCCATCGGGTCGTGCGATAACGAGGTCATCCAGTTCCGCATTGGCAATCTCGATGCGGCCTTTGACCTGATCGTCCCACGTCACCATACCGTCGGCGGGATTACGGAATCGAATCACCGGCTTGATATTAGCCGGAATGGCTGGCAAAACTTTACCGGCCTCGGGTCGCCAGCGACCGTCGTAGCGCGGCTTTTCGCCCCGCGCCGTTTGCGCTTCACGAAGTGCGTCGAGCTCTTCGATAGAGGTGTAGCAGCGGTACGCACGGCCCTCCTCCAGCAGCCGCGCCACTGCGGCTTTGTAGAGCGGCATGCGCTGCATTTGATAGAACGGCCCTTCATCGTAGTCGAGCTTAAGCCACGCCATCGCGTCCAGGATCACCGTGACAGCAGCATCGGTGGAACGCTCCTGATCGGTATCCTCGATGCGCAAAATGAACTTGCCGCCGTGGTGGCGCGCATACGCCCACGCGAACAGTGCGGTGCGGATATTGCCGAGATGCGTGTAGCCAGTCGGGCTCGGCGCGTAGCGGGTTCTGATGGTCATGATTTCGTCTTCGAGGAGACGCGAATTATAGGCTAAAGCTTTGCGCGCCCTGATTTCACCGTGGTTCACCACAGCGGTGAAATCGAAAATTGAAACCAAACCCTTGGCGAAGACGTACAACCATTCGGATGTAAGGAACCATTCTTGCGTCCGACCGATGCACGAGCCGACACACGTCCGTCACAACGTGACCCATGCTGAGCGCGGCTAACCAACCGTAACTAAATCTACCTAGGAGTTCTGATATGGATCGCACCAAAAGACTAACTGGCGCCGCACTGGCTATCGCAGCCGCTGGCATGTTGCTTAGCGCCGTTGCAACACCATCGTTCGCGCAGGAAGGCAAGAAAATCCATTGCGAAGGCGTGAATGCCTGCAAAGGGAACAACGATTGCAAAACCGCCAAGAACGCATGCAAGGGCCAGGGCGCATGCAAAGGCCAGGGCTTTGTCGCCTTGACCGCCGAGCAGTGCAAGCAAGTTGGCGGCACACCGGAAGCCAAGAAGTAGTAAGCAACAGGCTGTAGATTTTCCCTGTGAGTGATTGCCGGACGCGACTTTCACGCCGCGTCCGGACTTTTTTATTACTGAACGCGAGCGTGTTGAAAACCTCTGCAAATTTGGGATTTGGTCTGGGCCTGCGAACCGCGCACTACGAGGCCATTTTCAAAACTAAACCTGCGCTCGACTGGTTCGAGATCATTTCCGAAAACTACATGGTTCCGGGCGGGCGTCCAATTGCAAACTTGATGCGGATTCGAAATGACTATCCACTGGCCATGCATGGCGTTTCGCTGTCGATTGGCAGCAGCGACGATCTCAATGGTGAATACCTGCGCGATCTGAAGGCGCTCGCCGAGCAAATCGAGCCGACATTCATTTCAGATCATCTTTGCTGGACTGGCGTTCGAGGAAAAAATTTGCATGACCTGATGCCATTGCCGTACACCGAGGCGACCGTTGATCACGTTGCCGACCGCGTGCGCCGCGTGCAGGATTTTCTTGGTCGCCAGATTCTTCTAGAAAACGTTTCGAGCTATGTCACCTTCGCCCAGTCAGAGATGAGCGAATGGGAATTTTTGCGGATGATCGCCGAGAAAGCAGATTGCCACATCCTGCTCGACATCAACAACATCTTTGTCAGCGCCTTCAATCATGGGTTCGAGCCGATTGAATATGTCGAGGGAATTCCCGTTGATCGCGTCCGACAATTTCATCTGGCGGGTCACGAGAATCGTGGCGACATCATCATCGATACCCACAATGCGCCGGTGATCGAGCCGGTCTGGGACTTGTACGCGAAAGCGTGCGAGCGATTCGGCCCGGTTTCAACCATGATCGAACGCGATGACAACATTCCTCCGCTGGAAGAATTAATGATCGAACTGGATCATGCCCGCCAGATTGCCAGCAAAGTAACAATGGCTAGGCCGGCGCGGTGAGTACTTACGTTTCCCTGCAAGATCAATTTCAGCGTTACGTCCTGACTGGCGAAAAGGGCATCCTGTCTGCGGTGGTGGATGGCCCGCGCCTGGATGCGTCGGGACGCCTTGATGTCTACGCCCATGGCTATCGGCTGCGATTAATTGAAGTTCTCGATGCCGACTACCCGGCACTGCACACACTCGCAGGCGACGAACTGTTCGAGCAGCTTGCCCGCGCTTATATCGCGGCGCATCCATCCGTGTTCCCGAATGCGCGCTGGTTCGGTATTCACCTCCCACACTTTCTGGCAGGCGATGCCGCTTTTGTTTCGCAGCCGGTGCTGGCAGAGATGGCCACATTCGAGTGGGCCATGAGTCTTGCATTCGACAGCGCAGACGATTCCGTACTCGATATCGCGGAGTTGGCGAGCCTGCCAGCTGAGGTTTGGTCCACCCTGGTCTTTCGATTGCACAACTCGTTGCAGCATCTGGAGCTCGCATGGAATGTGCCTGCGTTTTGGCAGGCAATGACGCGCGAAGAAGATCTGCCGACGCCAGCGCAATCGCCCAACGCCGTGCCGTGGATCGTTTGGCGACGTGAACTAACCACTTATTTTCGCTCGATGGACGCCGACGAGGCCGCCGCGCTACGCGCGATTGTCAGCGATGGCCACTTCGCCGCTATGTGCGAGGTCTTGTGCGACTGGCACGAGCCCAAAAATGTACCAATTTTCGCGATGACACTATTGAAACGCTGGATCGCAGAGGGCTTGATCAGCGGCTTGCATCACCCTGCTTGAACGCGGCTTACATCTTCGGCAACGTCACGCCCTGCTGTCCCTGATACTTGCCGCCACGATCCTTGTACGAAGTCTCGCAGACTTCATCGCTTTCAAAAAACAATACCTGCGCGATACCTTCGTTGGCGTAAATTCTGGCCGGTAGCGGCGTGGTGTTGGAAAACTCCAGCGTGACGTAACCTTCCCATTCCGGCTCGAACGGCGTCACGTTAACAATGATGCCGCAGCGTGCGTAGGTCGATTTGCCGAGGCAGATGGTCAGCACGTTGCGCGGAATACGGAAATATTCAACGGTGCGCGCCAACGCAAATGAATTCGGCGGGATGATGCATGAATCGCCCTTGATGTCAACGAATGAGTTCGGATCGAAATTTTTCGGGTCAACAATCGTTGAATTCAGATTGGTGAATAGTTTGAATTCATTCGAGCAGCGTATATCGTAGCCGTAGCTCGACGTGCCGTAACTGACGATGCGTTTGCCGTCCGCCTCGCGCACCTGCCCTTCCTCGAACGGCTCGATCATGCCGTGTTCTTTGGCCATCCGGCGAATCCACTTATCGGCTTTTATACTCACGTTGCCAGCTCCCTTTTTTTCAACTTTCGTACAAAACTAAAGTGACATCTGCCGCTATTTCCCTGATTGGAATCAGCGCCTGATATTCATCTGAATCGTGCCATCGATTCGCGGCTGGAAGATCTCCAAATCGCAACGCCACCACTTTCTCGTGCGACATCTCGCCGCTGAATACTCGCTCCTGCTCGCCACGGAATAGTATCTCGCCGCCATATTGCGCAATCGTGGCGCCGACACGGCTTTGATATTGCTCCCACGCTTCGGCATTTTTGACGCGAATATGTCCCACACAAATTGCCGGCATGTCAGCTTTCCTCTGCTTGGTCGAGATGTTCGGCAGAATACAAAATCGCCAGCTTGTGCGCCTGCGTCGCGGGCTCGATCGAGTACTCGGCAATGTGGCCTAGCAACAGGCGCATCGCTTCCTGATGTTCGCCCAGGTGATAACGCGTCATCGCCAGAAACACATCGAATTCCGGCGCGTCCGGAAACACCGCCGCGCCGCGCTGGAGGATACGTGCGGCGTCACCAAATCTGCCGACATTGCGATATGTGCTCCCCAGACTGATAAAGCCGTGGCGCAATGCGTCACCCGACAAACCACATTCGATGGCGTGCTCAAAAAAACCTATGGCCTCATCCTTGACGCCCTCAGATGCAAAGGTACACGCCAGCTCGTAGTTAAGCGTGGCGTCGTCGGGTGTCGCGTTATGCAGATCGAGAAGGATGGTCAACGCCTCGGTGTGCTGCGAGGCGTTGCGCAGCTCAATCGCGCGCTGGATCTGTTCGTTCAAAATACTAGGTATTTTGAATAACGATTTTTGGAAATACCGCGCTGCGATCCTGCGATTGCTTGGCGATCTTGGCCGCACATTTGCGCGCAATGTCTTTGTAGATTGCAGCGATCGGCCCATCCGGATCAGACACCACGGTCGGCTTGCCGCTATCGGCCATTTCGCGAATTTTTATATCCAGCGGTAAAGATCCGAGCAAATCGATGTTGTATTCGCTGGCCATCCTGCCGCCACCGCCCGCGCCGAAAATATGTTCCATGTGGCCGCAATTGGTACACACGTGCATGGCCATGTTTTCGACGATGCCGATAATCGGTACGCCGACTTTTTCAAACATCTTCAGACCTTTTCTCGCATCGAGAAGGGCGATGTCCTGCGGCGTCGTCACAATCACCACCCCCGTGACCGGTACTTTCTGCGCCAGTGTGAGCTGAATGTCGCCGGTGCCGGGCGGCAGATCGACGATGAGGTAATCGAGGTCGTGCCAGTTGGTTTCATTCAACAGTTGTTCAAGCGCCTGCGTGACCATCGGCCCGCGCCACACCATCGGCGTCTCCGGGTCAATCAAAAAACCCACGCTGATCGCCTGAATGCCGTGGCCCTCCATCGGCTCCATTGTCTTGCCGTCTTTCGACGCGGGTCGGCCGGTGATGCCGAGCATCATCGGCTGTGAGGGGCCGTAGATGTCGGCGTCGAGCATACCCACGCTGGCACCTTCAGCCGCGAGTGCCAACGCCAGATTTACCGCCGTTGTGCTTTTGCCCACCCCACCCTTGCCGGACGCGACCGCGATGATATTTTTAATTCCAGGTACCAGCTTTACGCCGCGTTGCGCAGAGTGTGAAACGATTTTGGAAAAAACATTCGCCGATACATTCTGCACGCCGTCGATTTTTTTCAAGCGCTCAATTACTTTCTTGCGAATGCCTTCGGTCACGCTCTTGCCGGGGTAGCCAAGCACAATTTCCAGCGAAATATCGTCGCCGGAAATTTTGATGTTTTTGGCGGATTTGCCGTCGACGAAATTTTCATTCGTGACCGGATCGATCAATTCGCGCAGCGCGTTCTGGATTTGTTCTACGGTGATGCTCATGGGATGCTTTCGATTTGCCGACAAAAAGTAAAACAACGACTCAAAATCACGTGCGTAATTTTAGCTGATCGCGACACGAAACCGTGTATCAAATTAAGATGGGTATTGGTACAATCATTGAGACGAAAGATCATTTGAATCAATCAGTTTCGCGCTCCTGGAAAATTAGAAGTTTTTGATGCCCCGAAAAATATTTGCCACCACCGCACTCCCCTACGCTAACGGCCCACTGCACATTGGGCACATCGTCGACCAACTCTATGGCGACATCTGGGTGCGGTTCCAGCGCATGCAAGGTCACGAAGTGCATTTCGTCTGCGCTGCAGACACGCATGGCGCACCGATCATGCTGCGCGCGGAAGCCGAGGGTATCAGCCCTGAGGCGCTGATCGCGCGCGTCGGCGCGCAGCACGACGCCGACTGGCAGGCGTTCCTGATGAGCTATGACCACTGGCACTCGACACATTCGCCGGAAAACGTCGCACTTTCTCAGGACATTTACAAAAAATTAAAAGCCGCCAAGTTGATCGTCTCGAAAGAGATTGAGCAATTTTTTGACCCGGTTAAAGCCATGTTCCTGCCGGATCGATACATCAAAGGCGAATGTCCGAAGTGCGCAACCAAGGATCAGTACGGCGACTCGTGCGAAAACTGCGGTGCAGTTTATGCACCGACCGATCTTAAAAATCCCTATTCGACACTCACCGGCGCCAAGCCGGTGCTCAAAAAATCCGAGCATTTCTTTTTCAAACTCTCGGACAAAAAATGCGTGCAGTTTTTGCAGGAGTGGACCCGCCAAACGCCGCTGCAATCGGAAGTCGTCAATAAACTCGCCGAGTGGCTGGGTGATGGTGGCAAGAATCTCAACGACTGGGATATTTCCCGCGACGCGCCTTACTTCGGTATTGAAATCCCCGACGAGCCGGGCAAGTATTTTTACGTGTGGCTCGACGCGCCGGTCGGCTATCTCGCCAGTCTGAAAGCGTATTTCGAATCCGGCAAAGCAAAAGCCAACGGTGAGAAACGCTCGTTCGACGACTTCATAGCCGATGACGAGGTAGAGCAATATCATTTCATCGGCAAAGACATCGTTTATTTCCACACGCTGTTCTGGCCTGCGATGTTGAAATTCGCCGGTCGCAAAGTGCCGAATAACGTGTTTGTTCACGGCTTCATCACCTTCAATAGCGAGAAGATGTCCAAGTCGCGCGGCACTGGCGTGTCGCCGCAGCAGTACATCAAGCTGGGTTTGAATCCGGAATGGATGCGCTACTACATTGCCGCCAAGCTCAACGACAAAGTCGAAGATCTGGATTTCAATCCGGACGATTTCATTGCACGCGTGAACAGCGATTTGATCGGCAAGTATGTGAATATCGCCAGCCGCGCAGCGGGATTCATCAGTAAAAAATTCGACGGCAAACTCGGCAAGCCGCAATTGCCAAAAGATATCGCGAAAGAATTTGTTGGTGCGAGCGACGAGATCAGTGGCTACTACGACGGCCGCGAGTACGGCAAGGCGATCCGCAAAATCATGGCGCTCGCCGATCTGGCGAACCAATACGTCGACGCAAACAAGCCGTGGGAACTGGCCAAACAGGACGGCAAAGAAGCTGAGTTGCTGACCGTCTGCTCGACCGCAGTTGCGATGTTTCGCGATCTCACCGTCTATCTGGCGCCGGTCTTGCCGCAGCTCGCAATGACGGCGGGTGAGATGTTTAATTTCGACGCCTTCGATTGGAAAACTGCGTCGAAGCCATTGAAAGAAGGACACGCAATATTGCCTTACAAACATTTAATGAGCCGCATCGACGCCAAACAAATGGACGCGTTGCTTGAACCGCCAAAAGAAGCTGGTGACGCAGGCAAGAAAGGCGATGCCAAACCTGCCAACGGTGAGGCCCACGCCGCGCCGGGCGCGACCGCTGAGTTCGCGCTGGTACCGCCTGAGCCACCCAAACCTGTCGTCATCCAGCCGATTGCCGAAACGATTTCGATTGACGACTTCGCGCGACTGGACTTGCGCGTCGCCAAAATTCTTGATGCCGAATTGGTTGTGGAAGCCGACAAACTTCTGCGTTTAACGCTGGATCTGGGCATCGAACAACGCACCGTATTTGCCGGCATCCGCAGTGCCTACCATCCGAAAGAGTTGATCGGTCGCTACACCGTCATGGTCGCCAATCTTGCGCCGCGTAAAATGCGTTTTGGCGAGTCGCAAGGCATGGTGCTGGCCGCAGGCGACGGCACCGGCATTTATTTGCTGGCACCGGACGCTGGCGCCGTACCTGGGATGCGCATCAAGTGACCGAGCGCGAACTACCGCTGCGGCTGCCGCCGTACGCGGTGG
>JANMPY010000623.1:0-3097 GCA_031370095.1 Betaproteobacteria bacterium | reverse complement strand
CAATTGCTGAAACTCTGCGGCTTGGCAGAAAGCGGCGGCGCGGGCGGCGCGCTGGTGAGCGAAGGTAACGTACACGTCGATGGCCAAGTGGAATTGCGCAAGCGCTGCAAAATTCGTCCGGGGCAAGTTGTCGAGTTCGGCGACGCGCGGATCGCAGTGTTGACGGCCGATGCCGCCGCGATGGCGGCGTCTATGGAAGCTCAGGCGACGAAAGCAAAAATCAAATTCGACAAGCGCGTGAACAAGAAAAACGCGGCGAAGGCGGCGGCATGGGTCGTGCAATCGAAGATCAAAGCCGGCGTGAAAATGCCCGTCAAATTGGGCGCGAAAAAAGGCCCCAAGGCGCGGAGTAAAGAGAATGCTCTGGCTGCTGCCAAAAAGCGCGGCGTGACCACGCCGGAAGCACCGTGGATGGCGCGTACCAGTAAAACCACGGTGGCGAAGGTTCGTAGCGCGCCTGCTGTGGCGGGGGCAACTTCAAGCCCGGCTGTGCCGGTGACGGCGACTCCGCGTGTCGCTAAAGTTCGTCCGAATTTCTTTGCTGAAAAGGCTGAGGCGCATCGGCGGCGGAAGCGGCAGGGTTGAGCGCAGGAATATTGGATTCTTAGATGAGTGACGACTCTGTCAGCGCGCGCAACCCAACGGGCATAAAATTAACTCAGGAACAGGTAGACGAATCGTTTAGACAGAGCTACTGGTCATCCGCCATTAGTTATGGACTTCAGTACTACGTTGCAGGACGGTTTGCGACCGCGAATCGGTTTACCCCAGTTTGCGCAAACCTCCTTCATCACGCCGTCGAGCTTCTTTTGAAAGCCTGTCTTTCTTATGATGATTCGCGCGAGACAATCGAGAAGTACGGTCATCGGAAAAAGGGATATGTACACAACATCCTCCTCCTCTGGGTTGCGTTCAAGGAAAAACAGACCGCTCCAGTACCGGTCGAGTTCGACGCGATAGTTGCGGCGCTGCACGACTTCGAGGAAATTCGATACCCAGAAAAATTGATCCTAAATGGTGCGATGATAAGGATCAATCCCTTTGTTGATGAACCGATTTGCGGCAATAACGATGGGCCAGAGCCGTCGTACAGCCTGTCGCTCCCGTCCATTGATCGCCTCATGGGATTCTTGTTTAAGGCATCTCATGCGAATCCCGCAGCGTTTCTGCATGAGATAGCGGACGAGCAAGGTCTAGGTAGCACCTACTACGAGAAGATAAAAACAACGTTGTTTGGTCGAGCAGCGTAGCTCGTAGGATGTGGTTCCCACGGGGATTCCAATGGTGACAGCGTAAAATGCATCTTTAGCATCAACATTGGAATCAACGTGAAAAAAACCGATCTCGAAAAACTCAAAGGCACCAAACTCTCAGGCAACATGAAGCTCGCCGGCATCCCCGACCGCTTCGGCAAGGATGCTGCGAACCTGCCGGATAAACGCGAGCAGCGTAAACGCGATCAGGAAGCTGGCTTGATTCCATTCGCAGTGAAGCTGCACAGCGACATCATCAAACAAATTCACGCGCTTGCCGACACGCAGCAAAAATCGCTCAACGACGTCACTGCCGAGTTGCTCACCAAAGCGCTAGCTGCCAAGAAGTAATTCATGGCGCTCAAGGCCACGGTCCACAAAGTGGAGCTGGCTGTTTCCGATATGGATCGCGGCTATTACGGCAGCCACGCACTCACGCTCGCGCGCCATCCGTCCGAGACGAGCGAGCGGATGATGGTACGGCTGCTCGCGTTCGCGATGTTTGCTGATGAGGCGCTTAGCTTCGGGCGCGGCCTTTCCGCAGATGATGAGCCTGCGTTATGGCTGAAAGACCTCACCGGCAATATCGAATGCTGGATCGATGTCGGCCTGCCCGATGAACGCGAGCTGCGCAAGGCCTGCGGTCGGGCGCGGCGTGTCGTCTTGCTGACTTACGGAGGGCGCGGCGTCGGCATCTGGTGGAATCAAAATCAGGCGGCGCTGGCGCGGCATGAGAACCTTGATGTGATCGATATTCCGATTGATGCCACAACGGCACTCGCGAAACTGGCTGACCGCAATATGCAAATCAATGCGACGGTGCAGGATGGACATATCTGGATGGGCAGCGCGGCTGAGACGGTGTTGATTGAGCCGGTGATATTGAAGAGGTCGGGGCGCGGGCAAATTTAGGTGCGCGCCGCTATGGCGACTTCGGCATCACGATTGCTTCGCGCACAGCAGATGGAAAGGTCCCGTCACGCTTTTCCGACTTCAACACGTTTGCGTCCTCGGCGTCCGCAAAAGCGACAATCGCGATGCGGATCGTCACATCGTCACCTATCGTACGCGTCCACGCTTTCATGCCAAACGCAGAGCGCTTCACCGTTAGCGACGCCTCGGCGCGACAAACCGGTTGCTCTTTCGCCCCCGTGCGGCCGCATGTCGTGTGTCCCACCGCGAGAGTCACCGGATGCGTGGTTCCGATCAGCGTCAAAATTCCCTCCACTGCACGCAGACGGTTCCCATCAAAAACAAACCGCGATGATTTGAAACCCATATGCGGATATTTATCGACGTTAAAAAAATCCGCCCCGCGCACCGACGCCTCCGCGCGGCCAAAATCTGCCTCGATGCTGGTGGTGTCGATCAAGACTTCGATGTTGCCCGCATGGCTGGCCGCGTCAAAAATCAGCGAGCCGGTGGTGTGTTTGAATTGGCCGCGAATGGGGATGAAGCCGAGCATCCAGACCTCGAAACTCGACGCTGTTTCTTTCGGGTCGATCCGGTAGTGGGTGGCATTGGCGTGGCCGAGCTGAAACACGAGTAACGCGGCAAACGTCCAAACCATTGCGCGGCGACGCGAGCGAGTGCAATCAATGCGCACGTCGTCAACCATCGACATCATTAAAAATATTTGCGCTGCGTTGCCAGTGTAAAAGCGCGCGCCGGTCTTTCTTGGTGGGGCGGCCACGAAACAACGGTGGCGGCATGTCACGCAATTCGGCGGCGATTTTTTCTCGCGCGGCGATGCTTTCGGCAGATTCTGCGAACAGTGTCCGGGCAATCGTCGCCGAGCCACGTTTTTCGGCCACCGCAATGACCACCAGTTGATATTCCACAGG
>JANMPY010000608.1:0-3295 GCA_031370095.1 Betaproteobacteria bacterium | reverse complement strand
CATTTCCGTACCGCAACCATCCACGGTGCCACCCTAGGCACTAAAGTCGCAAAATGGATCACTGAAAACCACTTTCTGCCGCGCAGTTAAAAAGTATAAAACTCTAATGTTGGCGAGGATTTCAGGCCGATAATGGCTGGGAATCCGCGCCAACGCTAGGGAGCCTCTGATTAAGTCGCTTTCGAGAAGATTGTGTTGAGATTGGGGCATATGCAAGGCGTGCGACGAAGGTGCGTTGCCCGGGCTACCGCACGAGGAGTACAACGCCGCAGATGCCCCAATATCGGCGCAATATTTTCGGAATGGACTTGATCAGAGGTTCCCTAGGGTTTGATCATTCATTCGAAGTCACTATCCCGTCTCAAACTTGCGCATCACCCGGCACTAATCGAATAAGCGTTGAAACCTGTAACAACGTAGTCCGCGTTTGTGTCGCGTAAATTTACACTCGGTAAATTGCTGCGCTCGCACAATTTACCCAAACCGTTGATTTATTGACATTGTCAAAAACGGGCGCGAATCCTGCTACCCCTCCGGTTCTTGCAGATGAGCAATTTATGCTCACATCGAATTGGCCCCGGCAAAGTCCGGGTTTTATAGTATTTCAGGGAGAAGCTATGTTGAATGCCAAGAGCACGACTTTAGGGAAATGTTTGCGATCAATCATTTTTGGCGCAGTGCTGTTGGGCGCAACTGCCCAAGCCGCGTTCGCCACCGTGATCCTCACCAACAGCCGCGCCGCGATTGGGCCGGGATTCACCGTTGCATGGGGTGCGCCGGGGCCGGATCTGACGTCCCTCGGTTCGACGTTCACACAAGGGCCGGTTACGGTCAGTGGCGCGAGCGACTTTACGGTTTTCAGCGGGACCACGTTTAACTCGGATTTCCTCGCGACCGACTGGATCTTGTCCCTGTATGACCTCAACACCGGGCCGCTGGCGGGCATATTCAGCATCGCCTTTGCCAGTGCGGTTAGTTCGGTCGGCGCGCAGCTGCAAGCGTCTATGTTTGGTGCCTTCACCGGCACCATCAGCGCGTTCGATGCGTCGAATGGTTTGCTGGGTGCGTTCACTGTGCTTGGCAACAATAACTTCGGTAGCGGCGACGGCTCGGCCGTGTTTGCCGGCATCATTAGCGATTCGGTCAACATCACCCGTATCGAGTTCGCCGGTTTTGGCGAGGGTGCAGGCATCAACCAATTGAGCGCCAGTGCTACCGCAAGTGTTCCTGAACCTGGTGCCTTGCTGCTGCTGGTCGGGCCGTTGGCATTGCTGGTTGCCACACGCAGACGCCGCAACCGGGTCTAAATTCAGCGCCGCATCGTGCGCGAATTGATCGAATCCTGTGGTGAGCGATGGTCGGACTGGCACGTGGTGGGTAGTGGTTGCTTCGCTCGCCATGCTGCCTAGCGCCGCCACCGCCGAGGTGCCTGATCGATTGCTTGCGCGCGACGCGGTTCGTTATCTTGAGCTAACGGCGGAACAGGTGACTGCATTGACTGGCATTCATGCTTCGTGGCTCGACTATCGTGCCAGCGCGGCGCTTCGCGCTGGCCGCATTGAGACTGCGCTCACTGCGAAGGTGAAGGCGCGCGATGCGAAAACCGATCCCGCTGTGCGTAGTCAGCAACAAGCTGAGCTTGAAACCATCTGTACGCAGTCGCAAACCCGTCGTCAAAAAACGATGGTCGAGGTACGCGCTTTGTTGAAACCTTCGCAGATCACCAAGCTTGCTGCGCTCGAGCAGGCGTTTAATCTGATGCCCATCGTACAGTCGGCGCAGAGTGTCAATTTGTTGTCGGCGGCCTTGACGGGGCCGCCTGCGGGACTGCCACAAGGCTCGGTTGATGTTGAGTTTAGCTATGTTCGCAGCATCGCCGTGCCGCTGCCTGGCTGCCTTGCATCACGCCAAATGGTGTATCCAGAAGTGGAACTGAACAGGCCTCGGCAGATACAGTAAGGCTACAATTTTTACGCAGCATTTTTGATATCAATACTCGCAGTCATTTTGGGAGAATGTCATGAAACAAAATAGCTTGATCGTTGGAACACTGGCGGCCGTCGTATTCGCCGTCACGGGTTGCGTACACACCGATGCACAGTTGGCCGGGAGGAGCGCACAAGCGGATCTGGCCAGCGCCGCGGTGTTGACGGAACAGGCAGATGCATCGCGCGTCGCCGACAGGGTCGCAAGTCTGCAAAAGAAAATCCCGGCCAAGCTGGCCAAGCAGACATTACTCGAGCGGCGGCAGATGGTCAGCACGTGGCAGAATACATGGGGCTCGCGCGACGCGCAGGTGCCATTCGATCAACCGCAGGGCGCGATGACGCATTTTCTGGCCAAACGTCTTGCATCGGGGCAGACGACCCTCGGCCCGACAGATTACGCGGACGCGTTGCAGCAAATCCCGCAGATGCCGGTCTATTCGACGTTTGACGGCAGATTCGTCGCACCGGCAAGCCCGCAAACGCCTCAGGACGCACCCGCCGGCGTGGCAGCTCCGAGCTTGAGCGCCGGTCTTGGCGGCACATGGTCCGCGATGGGCCCTGGCAACATCGGTGGCCGCACGCGCGCAATCCTGATTCACCCAACTACACCGGCGACGATGTGGGCCAGCGGCACGGCAGGCGGCGTTTGGAAAACCACCGATGGTGGCACGACCTGGACACCGAAGGCCGACTTGCTGGTCAACATCGCGGTCAATTCGATGATGCTCGATCCGCGCAATCCCGATATTTTGTACGCTGGAACCGGCGAAGGCTTCTTTAATGGCGACTCGGTGCGTGGCGCAGGCGTACTCAAGTCCGTCGACGGCGGCGAAACCTGGGTGCAGCTTGCGAGCACGGCGAACGCTGATTTTTTCTATGTGCAAAAGATTGTGATGTCACGCGGTTCCAGCCAGCGCATTTATGCAGCGACGCGCACCGGTGTTTTCCGTAGTGTCGATGCAGGCGGCTCGTGGACCAAGGTGCTGGATGGCTCAACAGTTAATGGTTGTATGGACTTGGCCATCCAGACCGACCGGGCGCTGGCGAATGTATTCGCCTCGTGCGGCACGTTTACACAAGGGGCCATTTACCGGGCGCTCGACACGTCGAGCCCACAAACTTGGACATCAGTATTTTCACCACCAGGCATGGGTCGCACCACTCTGGCGCTTGCCCCGTCGAACCAGAACATCATTTACGCCATGGCGGCCAGTAATGTGGCGGGGCAATTCCAGGACGGACTGCTGGGAGTATTTCGCTCAACAACGTCCGGATCGAGCGGTTCCTGGACAACACGGGTCGACAAT
>JANMPY010000570.1:0-1709 GCA_031370095.1 Betaproteobacteria bacterium | reverse complement strand
TGTTTGCCATCGTCGGCGATGCCCCGGCGATGAAAGCCACGCTGTTCACGCGCGCCAGTGGTAATGCAGTCGCGTCGGCGGAAATCTTTGAGACCGTGGTCGCGTCGCTGGTCAACGCCCGGCAGCCGTCGCGTTTCGACTTTTAAGTTGCCGATGCGAGAGCTCACCGTACAAGAATTACAGTCCCTGCTGGAAGTAGAGCCTGCTGAGCGACCGCGTCTGCTGGACGTTCGCGAGGCGTGGGAATTTCAACTGGCGCGCATTGAAGGCAGCGAGCTGGTGCCGATGCGGGACATCCCGAACCAGGTCGAGGCGCTGGAGCGCACGCATCCCACGGTGGTAATTTGCCATCACGGCACACGAAGTCTGCAAGTCGTCGCATTTCTGGAGCGGATGGGCTTCAAGAACCTGCATAATTTGCAGGGTGGAATCGACGCGTGGGCGCGGCAGGTGGATTCACGCGTGCCGCTGTATTGAAAATTAATCGAATTGAACCACTTACTTTTACTCACTTTGCGGTCCAATGCGGCTGAAACTCATCCAGCCGACGACGACCAGAAATGAAAAAAATGAAACTAAAAATCACCGCGCTTCTCGTTGCTGCATGTTTTCTCGGCACCTCCGCAATGGCGGCCGACTTGATGGATATTTATCGCGATGCGCAAGCGCAGGATCCGGTGTATTCATCGGCGCGGTTCGCCTTTGACGCCAGCAAAGAGATCGTGCCGCAATCGCGCGCGACAAATTTTTTACCGTCGCTCGGGCTGTCGGCGACCTATAACCGCAACCATCGCCAGACGCAGGGATTTCCGGCCGCCGATTTCAACACCAACGGCTACACGGTGAACCTAACGCAGCCTTTGTTTCGCATGCAAAACTGGATTTCGTACGGTCAGGCGGGCTTGCAGGCCAGACAATCCGAAGCCGTATTTGCCGACGCCGCGCAGAGCTTGATTGTGCGCACCGCGCAAGCCTATTTCGACGTGTTGCTGGCGCAGGATAACGTGGCGCTTTCAGGCGCGCAAAAAACCGCGATCAACGAGCAGCTTGCACAGGCCAAGCGCAACTTTGAAGTCGGCACATCAACCATCACCGACACGTATGAAGCACAGGCCAAATATGACTTGGGTGTGGCCAAGGAAATTTCTGATCTCAACGATCTGGAGATCAAGCGTCAGGCACTACAGCAGTTGGTCAATAAAATGCCCGCAACGCTGGCACCCTTGCGCGCCAATCCGACGCTGACGCTGCCGACACCGAGCGACATGGATCAATGGGTGAAAGCGGCCGAAGAAGCGAGCCCGGTGATCGCACAATTGCGACTCGCCTACGACATCGCGGTGAAGGAGATAGATCGCAACCGGGCAGGTCATCTGCCGACGCTGGATCTCGGCGGCAGCTACGCCAATAACTCGCAGCCTTTTACAACCTCGTCGGGGAATGTCGGTTCGTCATTCGACACAAAATCAGCCGGGCTTGGGCTTACGCTGACGATACCGCTGTTTCAGGGCGGCGGCACGCAATCGCGTGTGCGGCAATCATTGTCCAATCGCGAAAAAGCAGGTGCTGATCTGGAAAATACCAAGCGCACCGTGGCGCAATCGGTGCGGCAAAATTATCTGGGCGTGACCAACGGCGTCGCGCAAGTCAAAGCGCTGGAAGCCGCGCTGGTATCGAACAAATCTTCGCTCGATGCAACCGTGCTCGGC
>JANMPY010000569.1:0-2502 GCA_031370095.1 Betaproteobacteria bacterium | reverse complement strand
CGCCGGTTCGACAAAATCTGCTTTTTTCAGCAACGTTTTCCAACGAGATCAAGCGGCTCGCTGAGCAATTCATGCGCAGCCCGACCATGATCGAAGTCGCGCGCCGCAATGCGCCTGCCGAGCTGGTTTCACATCAGGTATTCGAAGTCGCTGGTGCGAAAAAAGCCGCGCTGCTCGCACATCTGGTGCGCTCGCGCGACATGAAACAGGTGTTGATTTTCACGCGCATGAAACGTGACGCAGATCGCGTTGCCAGACAATTGCAAAAAGACGGCTTGCCCGCCACTGCGATCCACAGCGACCGTAGCCAAAGCGAACGTACCCAGGCGCTGGATGAATTCAAGCAAGGCAAATCGGCGATCCTCGTCGCCACCGACATCGCCGCGCGCGGGCTCGACATCGATTCGTTGCCGTTCGTGATCAACTATGAATTGCCGCATACGCCGGAAGACTACGTGCATCGTATTGGTCGCACCGGTCGCGCGGGTACGCCCGGCGAGGCGATATCGCTGGTCAGCCCTGAAGAAATGGAATTTTTGTCGCGAATCGAAAAGCTGCTCAAACGCGATATCCCACGCGTCGCCGCGCCGGAAATTGCCGGCGGCAGTCGTGAGCGCGAGCCTTCCCGGGAACGCGGCGCAGCGCGTGGCGAGACCCGTGAAGGTGGTGGTGAACGTGAGCGGCCGGTGCGCCGTCCGCCGCGCGAGGAGCGCGACAGCAATCGCCCGGCGCCGCGCCAGCATCATGCAAAGTCTTCGGTGTCGTCGCACCAATCGCCACGGCCGCCCGCGAGTAATCTTCCGCACTTCGATTTCAGCAAGCCTTACGAGCCTGCGGTGAAACCAACTGCCGCACCCGTCACGCCGACGCCAGAGACGGGTCACCGTCGCCACGCCAAGCGCGCGACCGGTGCATTGCTGGGTGGCAAACGAAAAGCCAAAACGGAAGAGTAAGAAGTTTGACCGTGCGTGGCGCATTTTCAGTTGCCGCCAGCGCCGCCAAGAGCGTAACATCTGCTCACATCGACGACGCTAAGAGGCCATCCCATGAACATATGCCTGTTGCTTTCCGCCCGCTTCATCGTGACTTTCGCGGCACTACTGCTGCCGCAAATTGCTGCCGCACAATCGCCGCCGGATATACCTGCGCCGGCCAGCGCGCCACCCGCCGCTGTGCCGCCTGCAGCACCAGCGTTGATTTATAAAGACGGCGTCGTCAAAGTTGGCAGTACGCTCAAGCAATCTCGCGGTCGACTCACCGATGTCGATAAAGGCGATAACGGCTGCTACCTCACATTGGTCGATGACAAAAAAATCGAGTCGATCGAAGTGGGCAAATTCGAATTGTGTTTACAGAAGCCGCCGCTAAAAGGAAAAAAAGTTGAGCTCACATTCAGCATGGAGACCGTTCAGGCGGCCGATTGCTACGGGGACGCGAAATGCAAGCGGACGGAAACGATACCGCTGGTCACCGCTGTGAAGATCCTTGAATAGCGGTCCGCGGTGTGCAATGACGGCGGCATGGTGTGACGCGCGATCCGCTGCAACGGCGCGATTGCAGCAACGGAATTCGACAAGAATGGCTACTTGAAAAAAGCAAAAAACTAGCACTGGCGCGCCTTCTGGCGTTTTTATCTTCTGAAAGCCCCGTGAATAAACGATCTCGCTCCTCGGGAACTTCCAAAAACCTCAAAATTGTCTCCCCGGCGTACAACCACAAGGGTTGCGCCGGGCCGGGGTCCAAGTTTGCGAGCAGTATCCGGTATTTATAAAACTTGGAGTCAAGGCGTGCCTTGACGCCTTCGCCGGTAAGACAGGGTTTTTAGAAGTCCCCCTCTACACAACGACTTCCCCGCCAAACAGGATTCCGATGAAATCGATGTTTACCAATCGTCGCTACCTTCAATTGCCATTCGCGGTCGTCATCTTCGTGGTTGCGCTGCTGTTGTGGCTCGCATTGCGCGTGGTGTTGTGGATGCAAGTGGGGCCATCGCAAATGCAGGCGACCCAATCGGCAAGCGCATTCATACGTGGCGAATGGTTTGATCTGGCGACGCTTGCGTATTTGTTGGTGCCGGTGTTGCTCGTCTCAGCGATGCTGCCGAATGCATGGCGCGTGGGGCCAATGATATCGAGGCTTCGCTGGATCGTGCTGGCGATCATGATCGGCACACTGCTGTTTGGCGCGGTGGCGGAATTTGTATTTTGGGATGAATTCACGACGCGTTTTAATTTCATCGCCGTGGATTATTTGATTTACACCAGCGAAGTTATTGGCAACATCAGGCAATCGTATCCGGTGGGGTTGATCGTTTCCGTCATCGCGGTCACTGCAATACTGATCACGTGGCTGATTTCGCGCCGCGTTGCGTTTTCGACTAGCCCGCTTGGTTGGACGAAGCGTTTATTGATGCTCGGTGGTGCAGCCGCTTTGCCCGTATTGAGCTACAACCTTGCGAACGTGGATCAGATGTCTGGTGCGGGCAATGAGTACGCGCTGGAG
>JANMPY010000538.1:0-3694 GCA_031370095.1 Betaproteobacteria bacterium | reverse complement strand
CCGCCTCCCAGACACGCTGTCATTTGTAATTGGCCTGTTGACCAATCCGATCCAGATTTACAAAAAGCCAGACAAAAAGAAATCGCACTCGTGATAGCAAGCCATGCGAGGTTGCTGTTACGTTGGTAAGATACGAAATCGATGTGCGGCAAAATCCAAATTGATGGTGTCCCAGTGATTTTCCAAATTACCGACACCTTCACGTCTGGTCTCACCAGACTGACGGGCGAAGAACAGGGAACCGTCAACCCTGCGGCCACGATGGAAATATGACCGAGCCCCAACAATTCATGATCTACCAAAGCGATGACGCTCCACCCGCATCGACGTGATGCTGGAAGCAGAAACCCTTTGGCTGAACCAGAAGCAATTGACCGAGCCCTTCGGTACGGCCAGGGAGACGATCGGCGAACAAATCAAACACATTTTTGAAAATGGAGAGCTGGAGGAGAATTCAGTTGTTCGGTTTTTCCGAACAACTACCGCAGACGGCAAGCAGCATGTGGTGGCACACTCCAATCTCGAGCTGGTGCTGGCTCTGGGCTTCCGGGTGCGCCGCCAGGTGGGTGGCTGCACGCTTTCGCCAATGGGCTAACAAGTTAAAGGCTAAGGCGCCAACCGCTCCACCTTCCATTCCTTGTCACTAAGCCGATAACAAATCCGATCATGCAATCGACTACGCCGCCCTTGCCAGAATTCAAAAAAACTCGGCACCACGCGATAGCCACCCCAATGCGCCGGCCGCGGCGGATTGTCGCCGTGCTCGGCGGCGAAGGCTGCAAACCTTGCTTCGAGATCGGTGCGCGAGGGCAGCACCTGGCTCTGCGGCGAGGCCCACGCGCCGATGCGGCTTAGCGGCGGGCGGCTTTGGTAATACTCGTCCGAGTCGGCCGCGCTGATGGTTTCGACGCGGCCTTCGATGCGAATTTGCCGCTCAAGCTCGGGCCAGAAAAACAATAACGCGGCGCGATTATTTGCGGCGAGGTCCTGGCCCTTGTGGCTTTGGTAGTTGGTAAAAAATACCATGCCGCGTTCATCGACGCCTTTGATGAGCACCACCCGCGCGGATGGCCGGCCACTCGCGTCGCAGGTGGCGAGTGTCATTGCGTTCGGCTCTGGCAGCTCGGCTTTTATCGCCTCGGCAAACCATGCGTCGAACTGCGTGAATGGCGATGTGGCAACGTCGCCCACATCGAGTGAGGCGAGTTTGTAATCTTTACGAATGTCGGCGAGGTTCATGTTCTCAATCGGAGTGATTTTTCGGCCAGGCGCGCAATGCTGCGTTCAGTTGTTGGCTGCGCCAAGTCTTCGAGCAGCATCCATTTTGCATCGAGTGATTCTTCAGAAATCATGACGTCCGCGTCTGCGGCAATGATGAGGTAACGCGCATCGTAGTGCAAGTGCGCGGGCTCCATTGTCGATTCGCCGGGACGTGCATCGCGCGCGGGAATCGAATGTACGTCGACATCAAACAGTGCATCGCTGACGAGCTGCAAATTTGCAAGCCCCGTTTCTTCCAGCGCTTCGCGCATCGCACCCGCTACAGGTGAAGCGTCGCTGTCGTCGAGATGGCCGCCGGGTTGCACCCAACGATTCAGCTTCGCGTGATGCAGCAGCAGCGCATGCGTGCGCGCAAAATTTAATATCCATGCGGAGCCAGTGACGTGTCCACTTTGCGTCGCGCGCATCCACCAGCGCTGTGTATTTGCCGAAACGAATCGCAGAATTTCGTCGCGATGATTTTCTTCTTCTTGATCGGCGGGAGTGTGTGCGGTGAGCGCCTGGATGAATGCGTCGGTATTCATGGTGGCTGCGAAAAATCTGCAATCATAGTCGCTCTAATCGCAACGTGCGGGAAATCCGCTGCTATGAACGCGTTGCACGATTACAACGCGTCGTTGCACATTTCTCTAAATAATGCGTTATATTTGCTCCTGTGGTACGGATTCACTCTCACAAGCTTTGTGGATCCCCGCGTAAGTTAATGACACTTTGAAAACAACCTGGAGGATTTACATGGCCGCAAAGAAACCCGCCGCAAAGAAACCAGCCGCCAAAAAACCGGCCGCCAAAAAACCTGCAGCCAAAAAACCGGCAGCAAAGAAGCCCGCAGCAAAAAAACCTGCTGCTAAAAAACCAGCAGCAAAAAAGCCGGCAGCCAAGAAACCCGCCGCCAAGAAAGCCGCACCGAAAAAGCCTGCCGTTAAACGCAAGCCGAATGCAGCCTTCATGAAGCCGATGAACATCAGCTCTGTTCTCGCCGCCGTGATCGGTGCAGCACCGCAGCCACGCACCGAAGTCACCAAGAAACTTTGGGACTATATCAAGAAAAACAAACTGCAAGACGCCATCAACCGTCGCATGATCAATGCCGATGAGAAACTCAAAGCCGTGTTCGGCGGCAAGAAAGTTGTTTCGATGTTTGAAATGACCAAGCTTGTTTCCCAGCATTTGAAGTAATCGCCTCGGCGAAACGTCGCCAGCAGCCTACGAGGCTGCTCGACATAAAGGCCGGTATACCCCTCGCGGTGTACCGGCCTTTGTTTTTTGACTGGTCTGAAACGTTTGGAGAATGCCCATGACTGCCGCCTTGCAAAACCGCTTGTTCCGATTGATCAAACGCCCCGTCGGCGAGCCGAAGCGCGATGACTTCGCGTTCGCGGTCGAGCCGGTGAGCGCGCTGGCCGAAGGGCAACTGTTGGTGAAGACGCTTTACCTCTCGCTTGACCCGGCGATGCGCGGCTGGATGAACGAAGGGAAGTCGTATATCGCCCCGGTCGGCTTGGGCGACGTGATGCGCGCCGGCGGGGTCGGTACGGTGATCGAATCGAAGCATCCGAAGTTCCAGGTCGGCGACACCGTGAGCGGTATGCTGAACGTGCAGGAATATGCCGTTTCAGACGGCAAGGGCATGGTTAAAATCGATCCGACACTCGCGCCGCTAACGTCATACCTGAACGTACTCGGCATGCCCGGTATGACCGCCTATTTCGGTTTGCTCGAATCGGGTCTGCCCAAGGCGGGCGAGACGCTGGTCGTATCGGGCGCGTCCGGCGCGGTCGGCGCGACTGTGGGGCAAGTGGCAAAAATCCTCGGGCTGCGTGTGGTGGGTATTGCCGGCGGAAAAGAAAAATGCGATTACGCGATTAACGAGCTTGGCTTCGATGCCTGCATCGACTACAAAAATCAGGATGTGCGGAAAGGCTTGAAAGAAGCCTGCCCCGGCGGGATCGATATTTATTTTGACAACGTCGGCGGCGAAATTCTCGATATTGTGCTGACGCGGATCAATCTGCGCGCGCGCATCGTGATCTGCGGCGCGATCTCCCAGTACAACAACACCGAGCCCGTCAAAGGCCCGTCGAACTATCTCTCACTGCTCGTCAACCGGGCGCGGATGGAAGGCATCGTCGTGTTCGATTACGCGCCGCGTTACAAGGAAGGTGCGATGCAGATGGGCAAGTGGATGGCGGAAGGAAAATTGAAATCGCGCGAGCATGTGGTCGAAGGACTCGTCACATTTCCGGAGACGTTGATGAAATTGTTTCGGGGCGAGAATTTTGGGAAGTTGGTGTTGAAGGTGGCGTGAGCGCGCTGTGAAGATGCATGATAGAAATTGTTGGTGACGTCGCGAAAAAAAATAGTTTGTCTTCCCAGCGCAGGCCAGGATCCAATTTTCTTTGCGCGTCACATT
>JANMPY010000503.1:0-2347 GCA_031370095.1 Betaproteobacteria bacterium | reverse complement strand
GCAGGAGGCGCTCGCACCGCTCGGCGCAATCGATGCACTCGCCCACTGCGTCGGTTCCACCGTGGTGCGACCATTACATATGACGCAGGAAAACGACTGGCACGAGCAATTCAACATCAACGCGACCTCGGCTTTTTTAATGCTGAAGTGGTTCATCATGCTGGCGATGAAGGCACAACAACCCGGCAGCGCGGTATTGGTGAGCTCGGTCGTGGCCGAGGCGGGCTTCGCCAACCATGAGGCGATCGCGGCGGCCAAATGCGCCGTTACCGGATTGGCTTTAAGCGCAGCAGCGTCGTATGCCGACAAAAAAATTCGCGTCAATGTGGTCGCGCCCGGACTAACCCGTTCAGCGTTGACAGAGCGCTTCATCGCCACACCCGAGGCGGAGGCGCGCTCGGCGGCAATGATTCCCGATGGCCGCATCGGCGAGCCAGCCGAGGTCGCGCACGCGATGGCGTATTTGCTTTCACCGCATGCGGCTCACGTGAGCGGGCAAGTGTTGCGCGTCGATGGTGGGCAGGCGATGCTGCGGCCATTGCCGAAGCAAAAATAGGTACTTTATCAATCGCACGTATTTTCTCTGGAGAGCCAATATGTTGAAACGACTATTCGTGTGTGCGCTGGTGGCGTTTTCAAGTTTGGCAAATGCGCAGTTGAATACAGATTCTGCGACCACGCCGCCGCAGTCCACCGCACCGGCTGTGGTTAGCCCGACTGCTTCGCCGACGCTTAGTGCCGATCCACTCGTTGCCACACAGGCTTTCATGCGTCGTCTGCAAGGCGAGGCACGCGCGAAATCGGATGCGTATGCCCAAGGCGGCTATTGGCTGCTGTTGTGGAATCTTCTCTACGGGCTGGCGGTAGCGTGGCTGTTGCTCTCGCAGCGAATTTCCGCGCGCATTCGCGATTTTTCCGATCGTCGCACGCGCCACAAAAATCTGCAAACACTCATGTACGCGTTGATCTACATACCGCTGACCGCGCTACTCGCCTTGCCGCTCGCGTTCTACGAAGGCTTTTATCGCGAGCATCAGTACGGCCTCTCCAATCTTTCTTTTTTAAGCTGGCTGGGTGAGACCGGCACCAGTCTGGGTGTGGACATGGTGTTGATGGGAATCGCCGTCATCGGCTTGTATGCGATCCTGCGTCGCGTGCCCAATACGTGGTGGGCATGGGGCACGATTGCGGGCAGCGGTTTTATCATGTTCGTAATGATGATCGGGCCGGTTTTCATTTCGCCTTTGTTCAACACCTACAAGCCGCTGCCCGACGGGCAGATCCGCAGCGACATCCTGTCGATGGCACGCGCCAATGGCATTCCCGCCGACAACGTTTATTATTTCGATGCGTCCAGGCAGACCAAGCGCGTCAGCGCCAACGTGAGCGGGCTATTCGGCACGACACGCATTTCGCTCAACGATAATCTGCTCAATCGTACTTCGCCGCCAGAAATCCGCGCGGTGATGGCGCACGAGATGGGCCACTACGTGTTGAATCACGGCATCAAACACACGGTGTCGTTCAGCCTCGTGCTATTGGGCGGCTTGCTGTTTATCAAATTCAGTTGGAACTGGGCTGCGACGCGCATGGGCGACCGTTTCGGCGTGCGCAGCATGGCTGATCCGGCAGGCTTACCGCTGCTGGCTGCGCTGTTTTCGGTCTATGTGTTCCTTGCCACACCGGTGATCAAGACCGTCATTCGCTCAGCCGAAGTCGAGGCGGATTTGTTTGGCTTGAACGCGGCGCGTGAGCCGGATGGATTCGCCGAGGCAATTTTCAAGCTCTCCGAATACCGGAAAATGGAGCCGGGTGCTGCCGAAGAATTTATTTTCTTCGACCATCCAAGTGGTTTCAACCGTATTTTTTCTGCAATGCGCTGGAAGGCGGAGAACGTACAGCGGCTGCCGTGAGCGTTGCTAAGGATGCTGCGCGTTCAACGCAAACGGCTGCAACACTTTCGGCGTTTCGCCAGACATTGCCATCAGCGCCACCGCCTCGCCAATAGCCGCCGAATGCTTGAACCCGTGTCCTGAGCACGCCGACACGACGATGGTGTCGCTCGCGCCGGGCTGCCGGTCGATGATGAAATTGGCACCCGGTGCGTTGGTGTAAAGACAAGGCACGGCGCGCACGCAACGCGCGTCGATGCCGCGCAATTTACCGTTGATGTGACGCGCGAACATCAAATCGATTTCAGTGTTCAGGACATCGCGGCCCATCGTTTGCGGTGTCGTCGCCGTTTCGTTTTGTTCGCACGCCACTTTGATCGCGTTCGAATCATCAATCTGCGGGAAGCCATAGAAAACGTCGTCCGCGCCGTCACCCCAGTGCCAGATGAAAACCG
>JANMPY010000501.1:0-4534 GCA_031370095.1 Betaproteobacteria bacterium | reverse complement strand
GCCAAGACCCAATAAAACAAAAGCCCAACTCTCAATAGAGTTGGGCTTTTGCCTTTGGGAACACCGTTTTTATGAACGCCAATATTGAGCGGGCGCGGTGATCGAAAAGGCGATATTGACACTGGACACAGATTGATCAAGCGGTAAAACTTAATCAATTGATGACGAGCTTCTTTGCCGATCAATGGCACGGCGGCGCGTCAAAGCAACACCTCAAACCGCACCCCGCTGCCGTCCGGCAAGTTACGTGCGCTTGCCGTGCCGTGATGAAACTCGGCGATGAGTCGAACGATGGTTAAGCCCAGACCCAAATGACTGCCACTTTCCATGCTCGCGCCGCGCGGGGCGACCAATCCGCCGCGCGACGAAACCATCGAGCTAAATAAGTTCGCTGAAATCTCCGGAGAAAGTATCGCCCCTTTATTCTCTACATCAATGCGAATCCGCTTGCCCGATGTCGCGAGCGTCACGGTCACAGGCGTCGCAGGTCGCGCAAAATCAACCGCGTTTTGCACAAGCTTATCGAGCATTTGCGCAATCGCGTCGGGGATAACGTCGAGCATAATCGGCGCGTCGGGTACGGACAAATTGAAAAGCGTCGACGGAAAAGCAAGCCGATAACCTTCCACACAGCCTGCAATCAGTTGAGTGATATCGCAGCGTTCTTTTTCCGAGCCGAGGAGCATGCTTTCAAGCTGCGTGGCCTCCGACATCCGGGAGATCAAAGATGAAAGTCGCTGCACGCCTTCGTCCGCCCGCGCCACGTAGATTTTTCCATCCGCCGAAATATCGGTCGCACGCAGATTGTCGAGCGACGATCGCACTACGGCAACGGGCGTGCGCAATTCATGCGACAGCCGCGACGCCATCTGTTCGAGATAATGGTTGTAATGCGATAACCGCAGCAGGATGGCTTCCAGTGAATGCGACAGCGCACCGATTTCATCTTTTGCATTGGAGCCGGAAATAGTGCCGCGAATGCGACCCTGCGCATCAATTGCCGTCTCGGCCTCGCGCTGTAGCACGCGTACACGGTAAGCAAGTCGCCACGCAAAAATAAGCAACGCGCCGAAACCGACCAGCACCACCACCAGCGTCATCGCCAACAACGATTCCAGCGCGGCCACCTTAATCGACTGCGAACCGCTCGTCGTCTCCTCGACGACCACGGCAGCGATGATGTTGTCGCCTTGCCATATCGGCTCGGCAGCCGACATCACTGTGGCGCGGCCATCGCTTGTGTTGCGAGCATAGGCCGTTGGCTGGCCGGACAAAGCACGATCCACTTGGCGCATCACGGCGCGCGTTGCTTCGGCCGGGTCTTCACTGAACGCACTTGCGGGATCGTACGCAAACAGGCGAACGACAGGGCGAATTGCTGTCGTGTAGAGCTGCTGAAATATTCCTGGCGGGATTTTTTTTGCCTCGCGCACATTCAGCGCGCCCGCCAGTCCGCGCACGTGCGAGCGCGAATCAACCACCCAGATTCGCGTCGCCGTTTTTGTAGCAACGCCAAGAATTTTCTCGATTTCATCGGACGGCAAATAGGCCGTGCCAAGTTGCGCCGCAGTCTCCGGATCGGCGCTACCAAAGAGCGCCAGCAACTTGCGGCGTTCCGCTTGCTCCGCTTCGTTTTCAGTTACCTGCGCGATAAACAATTGCGGTCGATCCGACAGCGTCACCGACAGTAGCCTGGCCCCGCTCACCAACACCTGTCGCTGGCCCTCGCGCAGTAGCTGCTCCATTTGCTGCACGAAACGAAATCCGATGATCGGAATCAGCAACAACAATAGCGCGATCAGCAACAGCTTCGCGCGGATACTTCGAAAAAATAGCGGTGGCGCCATCACTGCGGATAACGCGCCGCGCCACGTGGCAGCAGAATTCGCACACACGGATTGCGAAACACCAGCACCGGCGAGGCTCGCAGGCTATAAATGGCCTGCACACCGCACCAGTGCTTGTGTGTGGCAAGATTATGCGGCATGCCAGCGGTAACCCATGCCGTAGACGGTTTCAATCTCATCGAACGTCGCATCGACCGCAATGAATTTTTTGCGAATACGTTTCATGTGCGACGTGATCGTGTTGTCGTCCACGGTGAGCTCGGCTTCACGCATCAACTGATCGCGATTTTTGACGTGCCCTGGAAATTTCACCAACGCGTGCACCATCCAGAACTCGGTGACGGTCAATACCACGACAACATTGTTCCACATGACTGAAAGGCGATTGATATCGAGGATCACCTTGCCGCGGTGTAAAACGTCTTCGGCACGACTCGGCAGCTTCATCGCTTCCATGCGACGAAATAATGCCGCGATGCGCGCAAGCAAATGCGGCATGCTCACATCCTTGGTCACGTAATCATCGGCACCCAGACGCAGACCCGAAACCACATCGAAATCATTGTCACGCGCGGACAGAAAAATAATCGGCAGCGAGGAGGACATCGCGCGCAGGTCGCGGCACAAGGCAAATCCGCCGTCGATTTCATCCCCCAAACCGATGTCCAGAATCGCCAGATCCGGTAGCCTGTTTTTGAAGCTAGCATGCGCCTCAGCGCGCGTGGCGTATGTCTCAACTTCATAGCCGTTGCGACGCAGTGCATCGCTGTAATTCTGGCGAATTGTTTCGTCGTCTTCAACAATCGCGATGCGTTTTCCCATGTGCTCGTTTCCAATTTGGCAATCTGTTTGGCTGTGCCATGAATATACCGCAACACTTTGTCGGCAGCGGCTCGACAGAACCGACCGCCATTTTTTCGCCACATTCAATCTTCGGTGCGTCATTTTCGGGGCACTAAAGCCGCCCGTATCGTAGCGCCAAATGCTCTTGTCGATCACCAACCTCAGGGGCAAAAGATGAAAATGACATGGACAAATAAAAAGGCGTCACCGCAGCAAGCCGTGGGTCGCGGGCAATTCGCGCTGTGGGATTTTCTTAAAATGTTTTTTGCCGCCGTCGTTTGCGGCGTGGTGGTTAGCATTATCGGTGCCGGACTCGCAGTGGTGCTGGCGCAGGAAGCGTATGCAATCACGTTCCCGCCGGCTAAAAGCGCGGCGAATAAAAACGAAGCCAAGGTGGATGTGGACACTTCCACCGTCATGCAGCCCTCTCCCGGCATGTTATTCATCGGCGACGGCTGCGGTAGTGAAGCCGATATTGTCGAAGCCGTCGAGCGCGATTGGAAGGTGACGATCAATGGAAAAAATATCGACGTACGCGTCATGCAGACTTTCATCATGCCCGATAGCGAAGCAATGGGCGCGACATTCGGTGCACTGCTCCCAACTGGCGCGCGCCTGCTGCGGTTGACTGCACACACGACAGCTGCCATTTGGCAGGGCAAGGTGTTCGATGCAAATTCGTATGCACAACTCAATATTGCCGACTTCCGCAAATTTTCACGCAAGGGATTGCTGATCGTGCAAGACGATGACGGCGCAATTTCCACTGACGCCATCATTAATGTTTCAGCAACTGAGGCCATCACCATCGAGTACACCTATCGCATCACAGCCGATGAAACGCCTGATGCGCAACTGCTAAATGTTCCGCTTGCCAACCACATCAATGCGGGAAATCAGCATTCGGCACTCGGCACGGTGTGGGTGGAATGGCTGGGCAAAACGCCCTCGAAGATCATCAATGTGCCAAGCGGCGCGGCGTTGGAAGCGACTGGCACGCGAATCACCGGTCTTTCGTGGGCAACCGATCAACTCTATTCTGCGCGCCGCTTTCAACTTGCGTGGTCGATGTAAATTCACACCGAACCTCGGAGCCGGACGCCTGCGCATTACCGCGCACCCCATACGCGGCGCAGGCGTCCTCTGGGCCAAAAGGAAAAACAGTTTTCAGACGGAATAAATACTGTATATTAATACAGTATTTATTCCGTGAAGGAAACAACAATGGCGCTGCGCACAACCAACCAGGCATCAGGAATCCAACGCGATCAGGTTCACAAAGGGCGCGGCGCGGCGTTGAATGTGGAGGGCCGCTTCGAGCAATGGCAGCGTGATGCTTTCGATGACGGCTGGATTGCCGAGGTGGAGGAAGAAATCAAGCTGACCACGGTCATCACGCATGAAACCGCGAAGAGCATTATTTCGCGCAATGATTCGCCGGACATTCCGTTTCGTTACTCGGTGAATCCCTATCGCGGCTGCGAACATGGCTGTATTTACTGCTTTGCACGCCCGTCGCACGCCTATCTGGGGCTTTCACCGGGGCTCGATTTTGAGACGCGGCTGTTTGCCAAGGTGAATGCACCAGCATTGCTGCGCGAGGAGCTGTCCAAGCCCGGTTTCAAATCAGACGTAATCAGCCTCGGCATCAACACCGATGCCTACCAGCCGTGCGAACGAAAATTTCAGCTCACGCGGCAGCTGCTGGAAATTGCATCCGATTTCAACCAAGCCGTTGGTTTGATCACCAAGTCCGCGCTGATCGAACGCGATATCGACATTCTGCAAAGTCTCAGCGCGCGCAATCTCGTGCATGTCACGCTGTCGATCACCACCATGGATCA
>JANMPY010000485.1:0-6501 GCA_031370095.1 Betaproteobacteria bacterium | reverse complement strand
GGCGAACGATGATCGAACCTGCCGGGATCAACTCGCCGCCGAACGTTTTGACGCCCAGGCGCTTTGATTCTGAATCGCGACCGTTACGTGAACTGCCGCCTGCTTTCTTGTGTGCCATTGTCTATCTCCTTATGCCGTAATTGCGCCGATTTGAATCTCGGTGTAATTCTGGCGATGGCCCTGACGCTTTTGATAGTGCTTGCGACGGCGCATTTTGAAAATGCGGACTTTGTCCGCACGACCCTGAGATAAAACGGTAGCCGAGACTTGCGCACCTGCAAGGAGTGGTGTGCCAATGGTTACGGTTTCACCCGTGCCAAGCATTAACACCTGATCCAAAACAATCTGCGAGCCCACGTCTGCCGGTATCTGTTCTATTTTAAGTTTTTCACCAGCCTGGACCCGATACTGCTTCCCGCCGGTTTTTATGACCGCATACATGGTTAAACTCCAATAAATAACGTTGATTTCCCATCGACTGTCGACGGAACCCGCTATGATACTGGCCTTTGGCGTGACCGTCAAACCGTTTTAGGGTTTTATTGGCGTGTTTTTGCTCGTCGATTCAGCGGTTTACGCGCAGTATTGGCCGCCGCTCCCGCTGTTTTTTTAACACCGTAAATATTCATGAATCTGTTGCACCCGACATCCAGCCTCGACGCGATCCGCCGTGAAATAGCCCCCGACATGGCAGCCGTTGACGGCGTCATTCGCCAACGCCTGGCGTCGGAAGTTGTGCTAATCAATCAGATTTCTCGCTACATCATCGACTCAGGCGGAAAGCGACTGCGACCGGCGCTGGTGCTATTGGCGGGCAATCACTTCGGTGCCGCCAAAACCCAGCTTTGCGAGATCGCTGCGGTAATCGAATTCATCCATACCGCGACGCTGTTGCACGATGATGTGGTCGATGAATCGAGTCTGCGCCGTGGTCGCAATACGGCGAATGCCGAATTCGGCAACGGTGCTGCGGTGCTGGTGGGCGATTTTCTCTATTCGCGTGCTTTCCAAATGATGGTGCAGATCGGCTCGATGCAGGTGATGGCGGTGTTGGCGGAAGCCACCAACGTGATCGCGGAAGGTGAAGTGTTGCAACTGCTCAATATTCACGAACCGGATACGGACGAAGAAAAATATTTGAAAGTGGTGCGCTTTAAAACCGCCAAACTATTTGAAGCGGCGTGCCGGGTAGGCGCAATCCTTGGACACGCATCGACTGCTGATGAGGCAGCGTTTGCGTCGTATGGCATGCATCTGGGAACCGCGTTTCAGTTGATCGATGACGTGCTCGATTATTCTGGCGACATCAGCGAAACCGGCAAGAATATTGGCGATGACCTCGCCGAAGGCAAGCCCACCTTGCCGCTGATTTATGCGCTGAAACACGGTAATGCACTACAGCAATCGGCAATTCGCCGCGCCATCAAGAACGGTGGGCGAGATGAGCTGAAAACGGTCGTTTCGGCCATCCAGATCACCGGCGCATTGGTCTACGCGCGTGCGCAGGCGCATCGTGAAACCGAGGCCGCCGCTGCCGCCATCGCGCATCTGGATGATTCCGTTTACCGCGAGGCTCTGCTACAATTATGTGGTTTCGCGATTGAGCGCCGCTATTGATTTTCGGTGCTGACGCGGCTTAAAAAGTCGCTTAAAATCGGCTGCTGGTTGGTTAAGAGTTGATCGAAGTTAGCTGAATTTCGTTGGAGTTGGCAAAAGTTGCCACGGGATCGGGGTGTAGCTTAGCCTGGTAGAGCGCTACGTTCGGGACGTAGAGGCCGGAGGTTCGAATCCTCTCACCCCGACCAATTCAGCTGGATTTCCAACAAATTTTAGACAAAAATGCGGCCGGTGCAAACCGGCTTTTTAATTGCTTTCACGCTTTTTGCACGACGCTCATTTTTAGCCGTATTGGTTCGAGTTTTGTTTGATCCTTCAAAAGTAGCCTATGGCCTCTATTTTTCGCGAACGCGTTCTCACGGTGCAACACTGGACCGATCGACAGTTCAGTTTCACCACCACCCGCGATCCCTCGTTCCGTTTCCTCAACGGCCAGTTCACCATGATCGGCATCGAGGTTGACGGCAAACCACTGCTGCGCGCATACAGCATGGTGAGTGCCAATTACGAAGAGAAACTGGAGTTTTTGTCCATCAAGGTGCCCCACGGCCCGCTCACTTCGCGCTTACAGCATCTGAAGGTCGGCGACACGGTGTTGGTGAACAGTAAAGCGGTCGGTACGCTGATTTTGCAAAACCTGTTGCCCGGCAAAACGCTTTACATGCTTTCGACCGGCACGGGTTTGGCGCCGTTCATGAGCGTCATCAAAGACCCTGAAACGTACGAGCAGTTCGAAAAAGTGGTGCTGGTTCATGGCTGCCGCGAAATTTCCGAGCTGGCCTACGATCACGTGATTACCGATGAATTGCCCAACAATGAATTTTTTGGCGAGCAGGTTAAGGCCAAGCTCCTCTATTATCCGACGGTCACGCGCGAGGCGTTTCGTCATCAGGGGCGCGTCACGACTTTGATCGACAGCGGCAAGCTTTCGTCCGACATTGGTTTACCGCCGCTCGACATCGAACGCGATCGCGTGATGATTTGCGGCAGCCCCGAAATGCTCAAGGACACGAAAGAGTTGCTATTAAAACGCGGCTATCGCGAGGGGCACATGGAATCGCCCGGCCATTTTGTGATCGAACGCGCGTTCGTCGAAAAGTAGCGGTGCATAAAACAGCGTGCAGTCGCAAAAATTATCTGCGCTAAGATAGCAACTGTTGCGCTCTATCGACTTTACACGCGGCCTCGACAAATGGGAAAAATAGTTTTTCTGGCGATCATCGCCGTAGTGGTTTGGGTGTTGTTCAAGGGCTTGGGTAAAAAGTCCGGCGCGCGGCCACCAAAAGCTGACACAAAAGTGGTCGAAAACATGGTCAAGTGTCAACGCTGCGGCGTGTTGATGCCTGAATCGGACAGCATGATGCTCGACGGCAACGTGAGCTGCCACGACCCCGCGCATTGTCTGCATCGCGCCTGACCGCACCCTGACATGAATGTGTCTCCTCCCGTTGTCGTGACCAGAGGTATGGAGGCGGGCAGGCGTCGCCGCATCGGCGAGGCCGAGTATGTACACCCCACATCGGACGGCACGATCTGGCATTTACTGACGCTGTTTGCGAGATACCGGATGGTCATTGCGGTGATTCTCGGCACGTCGTACTGGCTCTTCCAGCGCTTCCAGGTGCTGAACCCGCAAGCGCTCGAGCTGGCCGGATGGACGCTGTCTTTTTATGTTCTTGCCGCAGCGGCAACGATGGCGGCTGCGCACTGGCGCTTTCCTGGCGCGGCCTACCACCTTACCGGTCAGGTGGTGCTCGATGTGGTCGCAATGACATTGCTGATGCATGCCTTGGGCGGCGTGAAAAGCGGTATTGGTTTATTGCTCCTGGTGAGTTTGGCGGCTGCCGGCCTGGTCGCGCGCGGGCGACTCGCTTTTTTTCATGCGGCACTGGCGGCGCTAGCGATCTTGCTGGAGCAATCCTGGCAATTCCTGTTGGCGGAATCGACCGGCGTCGATTTTTTTCAAACCGGAATGCTGGCAGGCAGCTATTTTGTCATTGCCGGCCTCGGCTTTACGCTGGCCAAATATGCACGTGGAGCCGAACAGATCGCGGCAGAGCGCAGCGTTGATCTGGCCAATTTGGCGCAGATCAATCAGCTCGTCATCCGCGATATGCAGGATGGATTCGTCGTCGTCGACGAGCGCGGCGTGATCCGGCAACACAACCGGCAAAGCGAATCATTGGTGGGTGGGCTTGCCAGTGCCAACGAGCGAACGCTGGCTGAGGCCGCGCCGACGCTGTCAAAACTGCTCAATGAGTGGCGCGATGACCCGCAGCGGACATTTGCGATGCTGCGCGATCCCGGTACGCAACGCGATTATCAGGTACGGTTCGTGTCTGTTGGCGATGAGACCGCCTCGCCGACGGTGATTTTTATCGAAGACGCCGGCCGCATCCGGTCGCAGGCGCAGCAGATGAAACTGGTCGCGCTCGGACGGCTCACGGCGAGCATCGCGCACGAGATCCGCAACCCGCTGTCCAGCATTAATCACGCCGCAGAATTGTTGCTTGAAGAAAGTGAGCGTCGGCCCGAAGACCAGCGGTTGTTGACCATCATTCAGCACAATTCGCATCGTCTGGATCGGATGGTGCAAGACGTGCTGTACCTGAACCGCCGTGATCGGGCGCATCCCGAGCCGATTGACGCAAAGCCTTACCTCGAACAATTCCTGCGCGATTTTTGCAGCAATGAAAAAATAGGTGCAGAAATTTTCGCGCTCAAGGTTAGCACCACACGCCGCGTTATTTTTGATCGCAGCCATCTCGATCAAATACTCTGGAATCTTGCGCGTAACGCACGCCGTCACGGGCGCAGTCGCGCGCAAAGCGTGACGATCTTGCTACGCAGTGCGCCTGACGCCGATAATCTGCAACTGGAGATTCGTGATGACGGGCCGGGCGTATCGGCCGAGGCAATGGCACATTTGTTTGAGCCATTTTTTACCACCGACGCGAGTGGCACTGGCCTCGGTCTGTACATTGCGCGCGAGCTTGCCGAAGTCAACGGCGCACGTCTGGAATATGTCGCAGTACCGGTGAGAGGGCGCGCAGACGCCGCGCCATTGGATGGGGCGTGCTTTCGTCTCACCGTCAAAGGGGAAAGAATTTCGTCATGACAACACACCATGTTTTGATCGTTGATGATGAGGCGGACATCCGTGAACTGCTGGTGCTCACCCTGATGCGCATGGGCATCGAGGCGACCACGGCGCAGGGCTGCGAGGAGGCCATCACGCGCTTGAAGGAGCGCGCCTATGACCTGTGCCTGACAGACATGCGCCTGCCTGATGGTGACGGCATGACGGTGCTTGGCCACATCGCCACGCATTACGGCAACACCCCGGTGGCAGTGATCACCGCGTTTGGCAGCACTGATAATGCGGTCGCCGCTCTAAAGGCCGGGGCGTTTGATTACATTTCCAAACCGATCCAGTTAAAGCAATTGCGCGAGGTCATCACCGCCGCACTGAACTTGCCGCAGCCGTCCGCGAAACGCACAGAAAAACCGGAACGCAACAGGAAGCCCGCCGGGACGGCAGCACTGGAATCTTCGATTGGCACCGCCGGGCCGCGCCTGCTGGGCGATTCAGCGCCGATTGCCAAAGCGCGCGAGATGATCGGTAAGCTCGCCCGCAGTCAGGCACCGGTGCATATCGCCGGCGAATCCGGCACCGGCAAAGAGGTGGCGGCAAGAATGATCCACGCGGACTCCTCGCGTCGCGATGCACCGTTCGTGCCGGTTAATTGCGGCGCGATCCCCGAGAACCTGATGGAAAGCGAATTCTTCGGCTACCGCAAAGGCGCGTTTACCGGTGCCGATGCGGACAAGGATGGTTTCCTGCATGCGGCAGTTGGCGGTACCTTGTTTCTCGACGAGGTCGGTGATTTGCCGCTGCCGATGCAGGTGAAGCTGTTGCGCGTGATCCAGGAAAAAAAGGTGCGCAAACTCGGCGACACGGTCGAGCTGCCGGTGGATTTCCGGATTATTTCGGCCACCCACAAAAATCTCGCCGATAAAGTCGCGGCCGGTGAATTTCGCCAGGATTTGTATTACCGGCTGAACGTCATCGAACTCAAGATGCCGGGCTTGCGCGAAATACCCGAAGACATCCCGCTGATGGTGACGCAATTGCTCGCGCGCCTCTCGATCCAGTCGGGGTTGGCACAGCCACGCTTGAGCGAGGAGGCGATGCGCGCGCTGATCAACTACGACTACCCGGGCAATGTGCGCGAGCTGGAAAATATTCTCGAGCGGGCGCTTGCGTTATGCGATGGGGAAAACATCGCCGCTGCCGATTTGCATTTGACCGATGAGCCCGGTGCGGCGGGCAACGGCACCAACAATCTTTCCGGTGAACGCACCTTGCCGCTGCACGAATATCTCGATCAGCTCGAACGCGAGCAGATCCTCAAAGCGCTGGAACAAACCAAATACAACAAGACGGCCGCTGCGAAAGTATTGGGGATTTCCTTCCGCAGCTTGCGCTATCGGCTGGATCGCCTCGGCATCGAATAAATTTCGCCTGCGACCGCGATAACCAGCGGGCATTTCAGTGACGGCGCATATTTTTGACCTGCGCTTTCTCGCGGCGCGTATAGCGCGACGCGAAAAATGGTAGCAATCGCGTCCCGCGCTGCGAATTTCAATGCCACGCGACGGTCAAACCCTAGGTTTGGCGCGGGTTTTCGGCTAGTTTTGCCCCGAAAAGCGCGTACTCATTGAGCCTTTTCAATCTTAAGATTTCACTTTAAGTGAACGCTCTTTTTTGAGGCGTTTTAGACGCTTTAACTGTTTGTTTTTGCAGCTAAATTTAGATCAAATAAATTACAGTTGCATTTTCGGGAAAGCGCACGATATAGTGCTGCCTAGCTCACGCAAACA
>JANMPY010000399.1:0-3310 GCA_031370095.1 Betaproteobacteria bacterium | reverse complement strand
CTGTGCCGGTGACCAGCCTCTGCCCGTGCTCGAAGGAGATCTCCGAATATGGCGCGCACAATCAGCGGTCGCACATCAGTATCTCGGTGCGCACGGCGGCAGCCATCACGATGGCGATTGAAGATGTGGTGCGGATTGCAGAAGATCAGGCGTCGGCCGAGCTATATGGCATCCTCAAACGGCCCGATGAAAAATTCGTGACTGAGCGCGCCTACGACAACCCGAAGTTTGTCGAGGATTTGGTGCGCGATGTCGCAGCAGCCTTGAATGCCGACGCGCGCGTCGAGGCGTATGTGGTCGAATCAGAAAATTTTGAGTCGATCCATAATCATTCGGCTTATGCGGTGATTGAACGTGACAAGCGCGACCTTACCCGCGACTAAGCTGACGGGGTCGCTAATGCTTTCCCTCCGCACTTTCCGGCAAAAACATTTCCAGCAAGTCATTCAAGAATAGCTGGCCTTTGTCAGTCGGCTGAATATGTTTGATGTCGCGCGCAATCAAGCCGCGCGCCTCAGCCAGATCAAGCTGGCGACTGATCGTGCTAATCGGCAAACCGGTGCGCTCAGTGAAAAGTGACGCGGCAAACCCGTTGGTCAGTCTCAGTGCATTGAGCATGAATTCAAACGGTAATTCGGCACGCGGAATAATTTTTTCCTCCTGAATGGCGGTGCCGACGACGGCGTTTTCCATGAACGCGTTGGGCTGTTTGTAACGCGTCTCGCGGGTGATGCGATCAGTAAATGAAATCTTGCCGTGCGCGCCCGCACCGATGCCGAGATAGTCGCCGAAGCGCCAGTAATTGAGATTGTGGCGGCACTCCGATCCGGGCTTGGCGTACGCCGAGGTTTCGTAATGCGCGAAGTCCGCGTTGCGAAGCTTTTGCGCGATCATTTCCTGCATGTCGGCGGCGGTTTCGTCATCGGGCAACTTAGGCGGGAAGCGATGGAACAGCGTGTTTGGCTCCAGCGTCAAATGATAAATCGACAGGTGATTCACGCCGAATGACAATGCGGTATCGATGTCGTGCGCGCATTCTTCGATGGTTTGCCTGTTGTCATCGCCCGGCAGGGCGAACATGATGTCGAGATTGATGTTGTCGAAATTAGCCTGCGCTATTTCTATCGCCCGCTGTGCTTCATTGCCGTTGTGAATGCGTCCCAAGGCGTGCAAATGTCTATCGTTGAAACTCTGAATGCCGATCGACAAACGATTCACGCCCGCCTCGCGAAAGCCACGAAATTTTTCGGCTTCAAACGTGCCGGGATTGGCTTCGAGGGTAATTTCAGCTTCAACATCGAGCGTGACGCGCGCACGAACCGCCGCCAGAATTTCGTCGATGGCAGCGGCCGAAAACAAACTCGGCGTGCCGC
Organism: Betaproteobacteria bacterium; assembly: GCA_031370095.1. Classification (GTDB taxonomy): domain Bacteria; phylum Pseudomonadota; class Gammaproteobacteria; order Burkholderiales; family Usitatibacteraceae; genus UKL13-2. The sequence goes on along the minus strand of JANMPY010000399.1, from coordinate 1,937 downwards.
CGCCGAAAAAAATCGAGTAGACGCGGCGTCCCCAGATTTTCGGCAATGAGTGATCCAGATCCGAGATCAGCGCATCGACGTAGCGGCGTTCCGGCGCAACGCCGTGCGCCTCGTGGCTGTTGAAATCGCAATAGGGACATTTGCGAACGCACCACGGAATATGGATGTAGAGCGACAGCGGTGGCAGCACATTCAGCAGCTTCCCGCCGTCGGCAATCGGCCCAAAGCCCAGCATTGGCGAGGTGTTTAGCATGGTTAGCCTGTCATCAATTGCATGCCGCGCAATTTTTCGGCGAGCGCTTGCATCGCTTTGCCGCGATGGCTGACGCGGTTCTTGATGTCGGCGGGCAATTCGGCTGCGGTGCAACCATGCTCGGCCAAAAAAAAGTACGCATCGTACCCAAAGCCGCCGTCGCCACGCGCTGTCGCGATGATTTCGCCATGCCATTCTCCGGTCGCGATCAGCGGATGCGGATCATCGGCGTGGGTGACAAACACCAACGCGCAATAATAAAAAGCGCGATGATCCGTATGTGTTTTCAGTTCTGCTATGAGTTTCTCATTGTTGCGTTGGTCATTGCCGGGTTCACCCGCATATCTCGCCGAGCGCACCCCCGGCGCGCCGCCCAAGGCGTTCGCACAAATGCCCGAATCGTCTGCCAATGCAGGCAGCCCCGTTGCACGTGCTGCATAACGCGCTTTGGTGAGAGCATTCTCAACAAACGTGATGTGCGGCTCCTCTGCCTCACCCACGCCAAGTGCTGCTTGCGGCACGGCTTCAAAATCAAACGGTGCCAGCAGCGCCGCAAATTCGCGCAATTTTCCTGCGTTGCCGGAGGCGATGACGACTTTTTTCATGGCGCTATTATCTCGCCATCCATTGATCCGGCGCGACAATTTCCTCTCCCATCGCGCCGCATTTCTCACCCTCTCACTTGGGAGAGGGTTGGGGTGAGGGGCGGCGGCTTGGGTGAAAAGTGACATTGCGGTAAAATCAATGGTTCCCGAATATCGTTCATCAGTCCACCGCATTTCCACAAGCCCTCCAGAAAGACATCATGACCATCCGCGTCGCCATCAATGGCTACGGCCGCATCGGCCGCAACGTTCTCCGTGCCCACTACGAAGGCCACAAAAAACACGATATCCAGATCGTCGCCATCAACGATCTGGGACCTGTCGACACCAACGCGCATCTGACGCAATACGACACCGCGCATGGCAAATTTCCCGGCACCGTTGCCGTTGACGGCGATTCACTCGTGGTCGCGAACGGTGGCGCAGGCGACAAGATCAAGGTCTTCGCACAGCGCGACCCGGCACAGTTGCCGTGGGGAGAATTGAAGGTCGATGTGGTGCTGGAATGTACCGGCCTTTTCACGACCAAAGAAAAAGCCTCGGCGCATTTGAAAGGTGGTGCCAAAAAAGTCATTATCTCAGCACCCGGCGGTAAGGATGTCGACGCGACCATCGTCTACGGGGTCAACCACAACGTGCTCACGCAGGCGATGACGGTGATCTCGAACGCGTCTTGCACCACCAATTGTCTGGCACCTTTAGTAAAACCCTTGCACGACAAAATCGGCGTGGTGAATGGCCTGATGACGACGGTGCATTCCTATACCAACGATCAAGTGCTCACCGACGTGATGCACGAAGACCTGCGCCGCGCCCGCTCGGCACCGATGAGCATGATTCCGACCAAGACCGGTGCGGCGGCTGCTGTCGGCCTCGTATTGCCGGAGCTCAATGGCAAGCTCGATGGCTTCGCGATCCGCGTGCCAACCATCAATGTGTCGATCGTCGATCTCTGCTTTATTGCGGCACGTGATACCACGGTCGACGAAGTCAACGCCATCATGAAGGCCGCATCAGAAATGCCCGGCATGAAAGGCATTCTGGCTTACAACACGGGTCCCCTGGTATCGGTCGATTTC
>JANMPY010000352.1:0-4541 GCA_031370095.1 Betaproteobacteria bacterium | reverse complement strand
TGCCCATGTGCAGCCCCCACAGCAGGACGCCGGCGCTCACCCAGGCCCAATGGTTGCTGTAGGCGAGTGCAGCGTCGGCGGCGATCAGTACCAACAATCCCCACACCAGAATTTGTGTGTGGCTCATCCGGTCGGCGAGTTTTCCGAACGGATACGCGGTGACGGCGTACACCACGTTCATGCCGATCAGCACCAGCGGCGTGAGCGCGACCGCGAGCCCGCCCTCGTGCGCACGCAACACCAGAAAAGCCTCGCTGAATCGCGCCAGCATGAACGCGGCACCGATTGCCACCACCCACCAATACGCAGGCCCCAGCCGCCGCAAATTTTCGCGCTGTATGGGATTGACGCGTTTCGCGGCCTGCTTTTTCTCCGGTTCCTGCACGCCGAAAAATAACAAGCCCACCGCCAGAAACGCAGGAATCACCGCCACCCAGAATACCGCGCGGAAATCGTTCGCCCACAACACCATCAAGCCCATCGCCAGCAACGGCCCGACAAATGCGCCGACGGTATCGAGCGATTGCCGCAAGCCAAACGCCGCGCCGCGCAACGCCGGTGGGGCGATGTCTGCGATCAGGGCATCGCGTGGCGCGCCGCGAATGCCTTTGCCGATGCGATCCATCAAGCGCGCGGTCAGCACAAAATCCACGGTCGCCGCAAGCGCGAACAGCGGCTTTGAAATCGCGCCGAGTCCATAACCCATCACCGCGAGCGGCTTGCGCTTGCCCCAGTAGTCGCTCAACACGCCGGAGAAAACTTTGACGATCAGTGCCGTCGCCTCGGCCAAGCCCTCGATCAATCCGACGGCGAACGCCGTTGCACCTAACGTCGTGACCATGAACACGGGCAGCAAACTGTGGATCAGCTCGGAGGAAATATCCATCAGCAGGCTGACGAAGCCGAGTGCCCAGATGGCGGGCGGAATACGGCGAAGGGTGTCGAATGAAGGGCGCATGTATGGGAAAATTGTGACGTGTTAACTTATGCTAGCCTTTGCCGTGTACTTTAGTTTTCATGCACACTACCACGGTGTCTGGCGGAGCAAATTGTCGCCACCAGAGCTGCAATGCGCGATCAGGTTGACGGGAGAATGACAATAACAATAACACGACGGTCGGCGATGTCATTCAATGCAAAGATCCTGATTTACGTGATCGCGGGCCTGCTCATCGTGGCCGCGTCGCTGGTCGGACGGTATCTATGGCTTGCGCAGACATCAGCGTCACCACCGTCAGGGACACCCGAACCAGTGACCATTGCGGCGAGTACCGGATATGCAGGTACGTGCTCGATATTTGCGGCGGCGGAGAAAGGCTATTTCGCGAGCGAAGGCATACTTCTCACCATTCAACCGCACACCAGCGGAAAATCAACCTTGGATGCCACCTTGCGCGGAGAGGCGAATTTGGCGACGGTAGGGGACGTTCCGGTGATGTTCGCCGCAGTGAGTGGCCTGCCCGTCACGGTCGTGGCAACGATATTCAAGGCGGAAAAAGATTACGGTATTGTTGGCAGACAGGACAGCGGAATCGCCGCTCCTGAAAGCCTCAAGGGCAAGCGCATCGGTGTGACCTTGCGCACCGGCGGACATTTTGTTCTGGCCACGTTTCTCAACCGGCAAAAGCTGTCCGCAAATGAGGTGACGATGCTTAATCTCAAACCGGAGGAGCTTTCCGCAGCGCTTTCACAGGGCCGTATCGACGCCGCCGCGACATGGGAGCCATTTCTGGGGTCATTGCTTGCGCAGCTCGGTGACAACGGCGTGCTCTTCTCCGGTGAGGGCCTCTACGATGGGGTGTTCAACCTTGCCGGCGCACGCGAGTATGTCAGCAGTCATCCGGAAACCATCAAGAAAATATTGCGGGCTGTGGTCAGGGGCGCAAAGCTATGCAAGGACGCGCCAGATGACGCACGCGCAATTACCGCCAGAGCCATGAAGACCGATGCAACCAAGCTCAAGGCGTTCTGGCCGTCATACCGCTTCGACGTGACGCTCGACCAGAGTCTGCTGCTCGCCCTGGAAGATGAAACGCGCTGGGCGATCAAGAACAAGCTGACGGAAAGGACTGAATCGATCAATTATCTGAATCACGTCTACCTTGACGGTTTGGAAGCAATATCGCCTGCCGCAGTGACGATCATTCATTGAGCAAGCGCAAATGAAAATTTCGACGCGCCTCAAACTTGCCGGACTTGTGTCTGCCGTCGTCGTCGTAGCCATAGGGTTTGTGCTTCTATCCGCAACCCAGCAGTTGACGCGTGAACTCGACGACGAAGAAGCCGCGGTCGAGGTTCTTAAAGCGGTCACCTCCGTCAGGTATCTGACGCTGGAGTATGTGCTGCGCCATGAGGAGCGGACCGTAGCGCAGTGGCGGTTGCGGCATGCGTCGCTGTCGAAGCTGCTCTCAAGCACGTCGGAATTTAGCAGCCCGGAAGAACAGGCATTGAAGGACGGGCTCGGTCGTGCTCACGAAAATATCAAGATTCTTTTTGACCAGTTGGTCGCAAACCAGCACGAACGCAGTACCGGCAGGGAAAACGGCGCGGTGCTTGAGGAGTTGGAAGCCCGCCTGGCTGGGCAAATCCTTAACAAGGTGCAGGCGATGATTTCCGACGTGGTCAGCCTGTCCGAACGAAGCCGGGCGGGCGTCCGGGATGCTCAACAGCGGACAGTTTCTGCGGTGGTGATGTTTGGCGGCATTGCGGTGCTTTTCGTGGCGACGATGTTCTATCTGATACTGGGAAGCGTAACCAAGCCGCTCGCGAAGCTGCAAGACGGCACGGCGGTCATCGGTGCTGGCAATCTCGATTTTCGTCTCGACATGGTCACGCAGGACGAAATTGGCGAGCTTGCCCGCGCGTTCGATGGCATGACCGCGAAGCTGAAAGGCACCACCGTTTCACGCGACGAATTGGTCAAAGTCAATGAAGCCCTGCGGTTCGAGCTTGTCCGGCGGCAGCGCGCCGAAGCTGACCTCGAGCGCCACGAGGAGGAGTTGAAGCGGGCAAATCAGGCGTTGGAAATGAGCAATCTGGATCTCAAGCGCTTTGCCTATGTGGCTTCGCACGATCTGCAAACGCCATTGCGAAGCATCAGCGGGTTCGTACAGCTTATTCGGTCGGAGTACGCCGGTCGGCTCGACGCGCAAGCTGATGACTGGATCCAGAGGACGGTTCACGCCACCCAAATATTGCAGACTTCAATTCAGGATCTGCTTGCCTATTCGCGCGTTGATGCTGAACCGCTTCCTTTCGAGCAAGTATCTTTCCGGGCAATTTTTGACGACGCTGTCCTGCTGCTGGGTGCGCCCATTGAAGATTCTGGTGCCCTTGTCACCTGTGGTGAATTGCCGATGCTGATGGGTGACCGCTCCCAGCTGACCCAGTTGATGCAGAATCTCATTGGCAACGCTCTCAAGTATCGCGGGCAAGCCCCGGAGGTTCACGTCTCGGCGCAACTTGTCGGCACCGAATGGGTCTTTTCGGTTCGTGATAACGGTATCGGTATTGACCCCAGGTATCACGAGCGGATATTTGAAATCTTTCAACGATTGCACAATCAACAACAGTATCCGGGTAGTGGAATCGGCTTGGCAGTGTGTCGCCGTGTTGTTCATCGCCACGGTGGCAGGATTTGGGTGGAGTCCGAGCCCGGTTCCGGAAGCATTTTTTACTTCACGATTCCAGAAAGAAAGGTAGCCGACCCATGAGCAACGAAATCATCGCCAGCCGACCAGCGACCATTCTCCTCGTTGAAGATAACGACAATGACGTTGAGTTGACACGCATGAGTTTCAAGATGTCAAAGATGAAGGTAAATCTATATGTCGCCAACGACGGCGTGGAGTGCATGGACTTTTTGCGAAAGCAGGGGCAATTCACCGAGGTTCCGCTGCCTGATCTGATTCTGCTTGATCTCAATATGCCGCGAATGGACGGGCGAGAGGTGTTGACCGAATTGGCCCGCGACGAGCAATTTCGCCATTTGCCGGTGGTGATTTTGACCACGTCAGCGGAAGAGAAGGAGATTCTAAAGATGTACAAACTGCGCTGTAGCTCCTACATCGTTAAACCGGTGGACTTTGAGCAATTCCACCGGGCGATCCGGACCATCACAGAGTATTGGTTCGAGGTGGTGGTTTTACCGAACGGACGGCGGCCAAACAGCGTCGTATAACCCACGTACCGAAATGAAAAAAGCCCAGGATTTCTCCTGGGCTTTTCCTGATACTGGTAGGCCGTGCGGGATTCGAACCTGCGACCAACGGATTAAAAGTCCGCTGCTCTACCAACTGAGCTAACGACCCAAAACTAAAACTGATTAAAAATTTATTCTTGTCCAACGGGTCCGCTGCTCTTCCACGGAAAGCCCTGCATGGCTTTCCGGTTCGCCGGGCGCAAAGCATGCTTTGCGAAACCCCCGCCAAACCCAACTGAGCTAACGACCCAAAACTAAACTGAGCTATTGACTCAATGAAGCCCTAAATTATAATGCGACCGGCATTTCCGGTCAAATCTTTGTCACGATTTGAACCAGC
>JANMPY010000349.1:0-8022 GCA_031370095.1 Betaproteobacteria bacterium | reverse complement strand
GCAGGCAATAGACCGACGCCGACTTCGACCAAACCAATATAACTTTCGAGCGTAGCGACGACGCGATCCGAGTGCATTTGAAACTCGCAACCCCCGCCGAGCGCCATGCCGTCAACGGCCGAGACGACAGGAATCATGCTGTACTTGATGCGTTGCGAGGTCGCCTGAAATGTTGCCACCATCGCTTCGAATTCAGCGAACTGCCCGAGCTTCAACGCTTCCAATGCCTTCACCAAATTGGCACCCGCCGCGTACGGTGGCTCGGTCTGCCAGATGACGAGCGCTTTGAAATTTGCTTCCGCCTCGTCGATGGCTTTGTTCAGGCCTTCGAGCACATCGCTGCCGATGGAATGCATTTTGGTTTTGAATGAAACAATGGCGACGTCATCGTGACCTTTGGTGGTCCACATGCGCACCGCGTCGGACTCGAAAATCGTCGTGCCTTTTTCGGATTTTTCACCGAGCAAAAGTTCCGGATAAAGCTGGCGCTGATACACCGGTAACGTCGAGCGCGCAACCATCTTGCCGGTTTTGCCGGAGAGCGAGCCCTCGTTCGAGTGAACACCCTTTCTTCCGTCGGTGACCCACGCAGGTAGCGGCGCATTCGCCATGGTCTTGCCCGATGCGATGTCCTCATTGATCCATTTGGCGATCTGCTCCCAACCCGCCGCCTGCCATGTTTCAAAAGGCCCCATCTTCCAGCCGAAGCCCCAGCGAATCGCGAAATCAATATCGCGTGCGGAGCTGGCGACATCGCCGAGATGCACGGCAATGTAATGAAAAACGTCGCGGAAAATTGCCCACAAGAATTGTGCTTGTGGATGCGCGCTCTCGCGCAACGCGGCAAACTGTTCGGCCGGATTTCGTATTTTCAATATCGCCGCGACTTCATCGGCGATCTTCGCGTCCGACACGCGGTAATCCTGCCTGGCCAGATCGACCACCAGAATATCTTTGCCCTTCTTGGTGAAAAAACCCGCCTTGGTTTTTTGCCCCAGCGCGCCCTTGTCGATTAATGCTTTCAGAAATGCGGGAACGGCGTAATATTTGTGCCACGGGTCGTTCGGCAAATTGTCGTCCATGGTCTTGAAGGTATGCGCCAGCGTGTCGAGACCGACCACGTCTGCCGTACGATAAGTGGCACTCTTGGCGCGGCCAATCGCGGGGCCGGTGAGCGCATCGACTTCGTCAAAGCCAAGCTTGAATTGCAGCGTGTGGTGCATGGTTGCAGCAATCGAAAATACGCCAATGCGGTTGGCGACAAAGTTCGGCGTGTCGTTGGCGCGGATCACGCCTTTACCGACAGTGGTGACAAGGAAAGTTTCAAGCTGATCGAGGATCGACGGCTCGGTATCGGGCGTAGAAATTAACTCAACCAGTTTCATGTAGCGCGGCGGATTGAAAAAATGCACGCCGCAAAAACGATGGCGCAACGCTTCCGGAAATACTTTTGATAATTCAGTGATCGACAAACCCGAAGTGTTGGACGCAAAAATCGCATCAGCACGCATGAACGGCGCGACTTTTTCGTACAACGATTTTTTCCAGTCCATGCGCTCGGAGATTGCCTCGATGACCAGATCGCAATCTTTCAGCCAGGCAAGGTTGTCGTCGTAGTTCGCCGGGGTGATTTGCGATGCGCGCGCAATGCTGGCGAACGGTGCTGGTTGCAGCTTCGCCATGCCAGCAACGGCGGTGAGGACGATGCCGTTCTTCGGTCCTTCTTTCGCGGGCAAGTCAAACAAAATACATTTGACGTTGGCATTGGTGAGATGCGCTGCGATCTGCGCGCCCATCACGCCAGCACCTAGGACAGCGACTTTTTTGATATGGAAATTGCTCATTTGAAACTCCTGCGTTTACGGTTAATTTTATTGGCAAACACTAGCACTGGTGCGGCTTTTATGCACTAAATGCTCTGCGATGCCCGCCAATACTAGTGTTTTGTTGTTTTATGCTAAACAAATCCTCATTCTGTCGGCAACGCTCGCGGCTTCCGCTGGTCATCGACTGCAACGTAAGTCAACTGCGCCTCCGTCACCTTCACCACCTCCGCACCGAACCGCTGACGTTGCGCGTAGACCTCGACATCGACGGTGAGCGACGTGCGTCCAACCTTTACCACGTCGGCGTAAAAACTCACCAGATCACCGACCAGCACCGGCTGCTTGAACTGAAATGAATTCACCGCGATGGTGACAACCTTGCCACGCGCGCGCACCGTCGCCGGGACACTGCCCGCGAGATCGACCTGCGCCATTACCCAGCCGCCAAAAATCGTGCCGTGTGCATTGGTATCGGCCGGCATCGGGATCACGCGAATGACCGGCTGACGATCAAGCGGCAGATGGATCACTTCGCAGAAAGCATCGTTGGTGTCGTCAGTCATGGTCCGTGTCCTTTGTACATATTGTCGATGGCCGGCGCGTATTTCTGAAAAATGAGATTTCGTTTCAGCTTTAACGTCGGTGTCATCAGACCATTATCGATGGTCCATTTTTCGCGCGCCACCGCGACCTTGCGTACCAGCGCGTAACCGGGAAAAGTTTTTATTTGTTTACCGATGCGCGCCACCAGAAATTTTTCCGATTTTTCTTTTCCCTCGCCATCCAGTTTCGGATCAAGCTTTGCATCCACTGCGACACGTCCCCATTCTTCGTCGTTCAGCACGACGATAGCCGACAGGTACGGCTTGGCTTCACCATACACCAATACCTGCTCGAACAAGGGATCAAGCTGGATCGCCAATTCCATATCCACCGGCGGAATTTTCTCGCCGTTACCCATGACGATGATTTCTTTCAGCCGACCCGTGATGTGGATAAAACCTTTCTCATCGATCTTCACCTGGTCACCCGTATTGAGCCAGCCGTCGTCCGACAAAACCGCGCGCGTCGCCTCTGGGTTATTCCAATAGCCCATCATGATGTTAGGACCTTTGGCGAGCAGCACGTTGTTTTCGCCGGTCTTTAATTCCACGCCCGGCACCGCAACGCCGACCGAGCCGGGATCATTTTTTTCCAGCAGATTTACGCTTAACAATGGTGCCGCTTCCGTCAAGCCGTAGCCCTGGCAAATCTGCAAGCCGAGACCAACGAATACTTTCGACACGGCAGGAGACAGCGCGGCACCACCCGCAATCGCGAAGCGCAATTTGCCGCCCAGCCGCGCAAGCAATTTCTCGGCGACCAAACGCTTCAGTATCGGCCATAGCAGAAACGAAGCCTTCCAGGCACCGCGTCCGTTCAAATGTTCAAAGCGACCCCAGCCGACATCAACGGCAAAATCAAACAGTTTGCGCTTAGCGGGCGAAGCACTTTTCAATTGGTCATTGATGGCCGCCAAAAATTTCTCGTAGATGCGCGGCACTGAAAAAATAATGGTCGGCTGCACGATACGAAAATCCTCCGCCAGCTGCGGAATCGAACGTGAAAATACCATCGACGCGCCAGACACGATGTTCAAATAATAGTCGCAAGTGCGCTCGAACATATGTGAGAGCGGCAGGAACGAGAGAAAAATATCTTCCGGATAAACGTCATACACCGCCAGCCCCGATTGCACATTGGCGAGAATATTGCGGTGCGACAGCATCACGCCTTTCGGTTTGCCGGTGGTGCCGCTGGTGTAGACAATGGTGGCGAGATCACTGCCCGTCACCGGCGCGCGCTGGTATGAACCTGCGGCTGCGGGCAGCCAATCGGCAAGCGAGACCAAGCGCGGCTCGTCGGCGTCACTTACTGGCTTCATCGTCACGATGCGTTGAATCGTGAGCAATTGTTCGCGTACGGTCTTCAAGCGTTTCCAGTGCTCCTCACCGTCGATCACGAGTACCTTGACGTTGGCGTCATTCAAAATAAACGCGACGTTGTCGGGGCGATCATCGACGAATAGCGGAACCGTGACCAAGCCATGCGCGAACGCGCCCTGATCGGCCACCACCCAATTGATGCTATTTTTAAGCATGACCGCGATCCGCTCGCCGGGCTGCAATCCTTCGCGACGAAAACCTTCTCGCATGCGCGCGACGCGATCTCCGACCTCGCGCCAGTCAACGCCTTTCCATTCTTTACTTGCGCTGTCGAATTGGCGATATGCGGGCGCGTTAGGGGAAGAGCGGCAGCGCAGCGCAAAGATATCCGCAATGGTCGCGCTGTCGTCGAACATCAGGTAGCGCGTGCCGCGCCGGTTTTGCAGGATGGCCGATTCTGCCAACTAGGACTCCTCGTTTTTTGGCTGCGTCAAATTCAAATCCGCAATGCATGAAACGCTGCGTCGCGTACGCCGCCTAGCGAATATGGCAACGTAAAAAATTATACATTTTCGTGGCGATCGGTTCGCGGTACTCAAGGCGTTCCTCCCTCAGCTTCAGCGGCGCGAATGCGCTCCTCGATGGCAGGATGCGTCGAGAGATAGCCGAAGTTACCTTTTTTATCCGCGTCCGGTACGTCGGTGGACGAAGGCGTCGGTTCGGGACGTCCCATTCTTTTGCGCAGCTTTGTGTCCCAATGATCGCCTTCGCGTGTTTTCGACAGTTCGCGCATGGCGGACGCAAACGCTTTCGGTGAGCGTCCGGTTTTTTTCAGCAACGCGAACGCGAAGTTATCCGCCTCGCGCTCGAAATCACGCGAGTAACCGTTGTGTGCAAGCACCGTCGGCGCGGTCACAGCCAGGCCGGTAAGAGTGGCGACATCGCCGTAAATCGCCGCTGCGGCGAGAGCCGTGATGGAATCCTGCAACAGATGCCGCAGGCTGTGGCGATGCTGCACGTGTCCCAGCTCGTGGGCCAGCACGGCGGTCGTCTCATCCACACCCGGCATGATCTCGACCAATTGATCGGTGACCACAATTACGCCACCGGGCAGCGCCAGCGCGTTGGCACCGATCCAGCCGCCGTTGCGAAACTCGAGTCGCACCGTCGCTGGCAAATCGGTTGCTGCACGAATCTGGAAAAATGCGGCGGAAATTTTTGCGCGCGTGTCTGCATCCAGCGCAGTCGGCTTGAAGACGATCTGGTCGAGCGATTTCATGCCCGCTTCGGCGATCTGCGATTCGATACTGAGCGGCAGGCGTTGGGCAATTTCGCGCGCCGCCCACGGCACGCCGTAAAAATAGCCCAGTCCCACCGCAATGACGACGCCGATGATCGCGGCAAAAACAAAGCCGAGATGCGACTCCAGCCGGTGCGCAAGCGTGTGTGCCGAACGCACGCCGAACGCTGCCTCAACTGCCGCGTGATCGGACGCGATTGCGGCAGAGCCATCGGGAAATTCGATGCGCCGTGGCGTTCCGCGAAGCTGCGGCTGCACGCGTACCTTTGGCAACGCATATTCCGACGACGCGCCATCGCGCGCAACCACGACCACATCACCGACCACCCGAATGGTGGCGGCGATGCGTTTGGCCGTTTGACCGTCGTAATAGTCGGCGATGATTGCGTTGGTTGCGTTCATGCGCTGCGCGTCACAGTGATAAATCGATGCTGAAAAATTCACCCAGCTCTTCGCCGGTCGCGCCAACCTGCGCGCTCACGTCACCGATGAACGCGTCGAGGGAAGTTGACGATTTCAGGGTCAAACATTGCGCACGGTAGCGCATCATCCGCACCACCGCCCAGGGGATCGCGAGACCCAGGGAAAATAGAATCGCCAGCATGTTGGTGAGATAAATCACGGCGAGCCTGCGCAACTTCAGCGTGCTGGTAAAAGAAACTTCGCCGCCCAAACGGGTGTTGTTAAATACCAGATTACCGATGCGCGATTTGGTATAGCCCAACATCAGCGAGCCCATGCCAAAGTACACGATCATAAAAAACAGGCCCGCAGCAATTGACATAATGAACCCCGCATTTCTGCCGGCGCCCGCCGCAGCCGCGCCGGCAACAACCACGCCGGCGACGATACCGATCACAATCACCGCACCGAACGCCAACAACATCGCGAGGAAATAAATCTTGTAAAACGGACCCACACCGAGATCCGTCTTGAACGGTGCAGCACCATATTGCGAATGGTTAACGTGCAAAATTTTCAGCTTGCCAATTGCGAACGGATAGACCGCAAAAATGGCCAGCATCTGCATCACGATGACGACCCAAAATATCGTCGGCGGCGGCACTTTGCCGGTTCGATCAAACTCGGGCATAAGCAGCGGAAAAATCAACACCAATGCGATCGGCCAAATCGCTTTCAACACGTCCATGTAGGTAGCCTGAAAACGAAAACGGATATTGCGATAGCTTGAATTGTAGGCATTGAACGCCATCGAGCGAACGATAAACCACGGTGCGGCGACGAACAACACCAACGCCAACATGGCTGCGACTTTCGGCATGAAATGGCCGACACCCGAGTACACCGCAAACACGGCGACCGCAATCAGTCGTCCTTTCAGAATCGCAATCGGGTTGCCGTGATATTCGAAGTTCGCACCACCCACCCACGTGTGGCCGTAGAAATAACGCTTCTTTCTTACCTTCGCCCAGGCAGAATAAATGCCCAGAGTGATGATGGTCAAAAATAAATTAACGATCCAGATCGCAAAAAAACTGCCTGCGGTGCCGGTGAAGCTGAAGGGATGCGATTCGGGAGCGGATGCCGCGTGCGTCCCGGTCGCACCGAATATTGTCGGCGCGGCGTACGGATTATTGGCGGCGTGACCGTCGCCTTCCAAAGAAATATCCTGCATAAATCTCCCTGATTTTTCTTTGCGGTGAATGCCGCAGTCGAAGTGTATTGTTTTTCGACGGCCGATAGATGACGACGCGAATTTTTCGCGCGTATTGCCTTCAGATGGACTGCCAACCGGCATCCGCCGCGAAGCGCGCGCCGTACTTTGTTTCCAGCGCCTTCATCTCGGCCAGCAATTTTTCTTTTCCCGCTGCGCGCAAATAATTGATCGGCCCGCCACGATGCGGTGCGAAGCCGGTGCCGAAAATCACACCTGCATCGCAGAGATCCGCATCAGCAACGATGCCTTCGCGCACGCACGCCACCGCTTCATTCACGGCGGGCAAAGTCATGCGCATCCACAGCGGCGCTAAATCCACGGAGCCTGAGCCGTTGCCTTTTTGCGGCTTACCATCGACCCATTTATAAAATCCTTCGCCGGTTTTCTTGCCGAGTTTTTTGGCGGCAACCAGCTCCTGAATTTTTTTAGGTTGTGGTCCGCCAGGTTTGGCAAGCTCTTTGCCGACGGCAAGACCGACATCGAGACCGACCGTATCGGCCAGCTCAATCGGTCCCATAGGCATGCCGAATTCTTTCGCCGCTGCATCGATGACTTCCATCGGCATGCCTTCCTCCAGCATCACCTGTGCCTCGGTCATGTACGGCGTGAGAATGCGGTTAACGAGAAAGCCGGGCGCTGATTTCACCGGCAGCGGCAGCTTGTCGATTTTTTTCACAAACGCCTGCGCAGCTTTCATGACCTCGGTCGAGGTGTCAGAGCCTTCGACAATTTCCACCAGCATCATTTGCGCGACGGGGTTGAAAAAATGAATGCCGACGAGACGATCGGGACGCGCCAAACCGAGCGACAATTCCTGCAGTGGAATTGACGAAGTATTGGTGGCGAGAATCGCCGAGACTTTCAATCGCGGCTCGATCTGCGCGTAAAGTTTTTTCTTGACCTCGGCATTCTCGACAATCGCTTCGATGACCAGATCGCAGTGATTGATACCGTCACCTTTCACGTCCGGCAACAATCGATCCATCGCCGCTTGCACCAAATGCGGTTGCTTCAAACGGCGCTTGTAGAGTTCCGCAGCGCGCTTGACGGCGGGCGCGATGCGCGCGTGATCGAGATCCTGCAACGTCACCTTAAAACCTTTCAACGCGCACCACGCAGCGATGTCGCCACCCATCACACCGGCACCGATCACATGCACGTGCTTGATCCCGCACTCACCTGCACCGAACGCTTTCAGGCGATCCTGCAATTTGAAAATGCGCACCAGATTTGCAGCCGTTGGATGCTTGAACAAACTCGTCATCGACGACGGATGGTCGACCGGCACGTTGC
>JANMPY010000315.1:0-1556 GCA_031370095.1 Betaproteobacteria bacterium | reverse complement strand
AAAACGTAATGACGACGTGTGTAGTGACCGCGCATATACCTGATGTGCTGGCAGAGAAGCTCGATCTTTATGCGGCGCGACATGATCGCCCCAAAGGGTGGGTGGTGAAGCAGGCGCTGGAACAGTATGTCTTGCTCGAAGAGCGGCGGGATCAGTTGACGCGTGAAGGTCTGGCTGACATGCGTGCAGGCAGGGTGGTGGAGCATGCCGCGATTGAGAAGTGGACGGCCAGTCTGACTGCAGCGAAAGTAGCGAAGCGCCGCAAATGACGTTGCGCTGGACTGGTAAAGCGCAGTCAGATCTGGAGCAGTTACCCGCATTTCTTGCGCATGTAAGTTCGCACGCGGCGACGCAAACAGTATCCGCAATTGTTGTGGGCATCGCGAAGCTCCCCGTTCATCCACGCATCGGCCATAAACTGGATCAGTTTTCCCCGATGGAAGTACGGCGCGTGTTGATCGGCGACTACGAGATTCGATACGCGCTCGAGCGCGACGTGATCACGATGTTGCGTCTGTGGCATACGCGCGAGGATCGATAGAGTTTGCAGCCTTCGCGACCGCGCGCATGCTCACCGCCGAAACGGCTTCGGAAAAGTCACCACACTTGCGTTGCCGTCTTTGTCGACCGCCTGCAATCCAAACACCACATTGTCTTTTGATACGCCATAGATGGTGGTGCGCGTCACGTTGCCGACGTCTTCAGATTTCTGCCAGAACGGCGCGGTGGTCTCGCGCCATACGACGCGATAGCCGGTGACGTTTGGTGCGGTGTTTGCGCTCCAGCGAAATGTCGTGTTGTTATCCAGCACCAGATTTTCCATCAATACTTCCGTCGGTGCTGCGGGGCCAATGGCGAGTGTCGCGAGTGCTGCGGCATTCACGCGCGCCACGTCAGCCGTGTAGGCAAAATCGACGAACTCCGGCAGATCGCCAAACTGCACGCCGTTTTCCACGCGCACGTTTTGGTGTTGATGGCGGAAATCTTCGTTCGGCTCGGTCATGCGCACGGCTGCATAACCCGCGTCGAGAAAAGGGAAATGATCGCCGCCACGCAGATAGCGGTCACGACGATAAATCAGGTCCACTTTCATCCTTGGCACATAGCGCTCGCCGGCGGATTTGATGTGGCGACCGAGTTGCCGCGCCGGTGAATCGTTTTCGCCACCGGTGCGGATGAGCGTGAGCCATTCATCCGGCATTTCTTTCAGCGGTGGGATGCCTTCAGCGAACAAGCGCACGCGGTCGCGCACCACTTTGCCATCCGATCCACGGGTGTTACCGATGATGTCGTTGGTGATCATGCCGGCGATGTTCATGCCTTTTGCTTTCGCCGCTTTGGCGAAAAATGTCGAGCCGAGCAAGCCTTGCTCTTCACCCGCGACGGTCATGAAAATAAGCGTGGAGTTGAATTTATATTTCGACATCACGCACGCCATCTCGATCACCGCCGCCGTGCCGGAGGCGTCGTCGTTGGCACCGGGCGCGAATCCATCAGCATCGATCGGCGTGCCGCGCATCGAGTCGTAGTGCCCGCTGACGACATAAATGCGGTCG
>JANMPY010000305.1:0-2037 GCA_031370095.1 Betaproteobacteria bacterium | reverse complement strand
TATCAGGTGAGCGCATTGATGGGTTCCAACATCATCATCGTGGTATTTGCGGTGGTGGTGATCGGTGGCATGGGCTCGATCATGGGCTCGATTGTCACGGGCCTCGCGCTGGGCATTATTGAAGGGTTGACCAAGGTGTTTTATCCGGAAGCGTCCTCAACGGTGGTGTTCATCATCATGGCGATCGTGTTGCTGATTCGTCCGGCAGGATTGTTTGGACGCGAAAAATGAACAAGACCACGGTGCTCTATCTGGTGTTGTTTATCGCGGCGGTGGCAGCGCCGTTTGTTGGTTATCCGATTTTTTTGATGACGTGTCTGTGCTTTGGCTTGTTCGCGTGTGCTTTTAATTTGCTCATCGGTTTTACCGGTTTGCTGTCGTTCGGTCACGCCATGTTTTTCGGCCTGGCCGCCTACGTGTGCGGACACGCGGCCAAGGTGTGGGGTTGGTCGCCGGAAGTGGCGATTTTGTTCGGCACTGCGTGTACCGCCGTGGTTGGTTATCTGGTTGGCTGGCTCGCAGTGCGTCGGCAAGGGATTTACTTTGCGATGGTGACGCTGGCGCTTTCTCAAATGATTTATTTTTTCTGTGTGCAGGCGCCGTTTACCTACGCCGAAGACGGCATACAAAGCATTCCGCGCGGAAAGTTTCTCGGACTGGTCGATCTCAATAATGATCTTTCCATGTACTACTTTGTATTGGCGATTTTTATTTTCGGCTTCTGGCTGATTTACCGCATCATCCATTCGCCATTCGGGCAAGTGTTGAAGTCAATCCGCGAAAACGAGCCGCGAGCATTGTCCCTTGGCTACGACGTCGATAAATATAAATTGATGGCGTTTGTTTTGTCCGCTGCGATCGCGGGGCTCGCCGGTGGGACCAAGTCGCTCGCGTTGGGGATCGCGACGCTGACCGACGTTGGCTGGCAAATGTCGGGCGAGGTGGTGCTGATGACCCTGCTGGGCGGCATGGGAACGATTTTGGGGCCTGTGGTGGGTGCCACGGCTATCATCGCCATGCAGAATTATCTGTCCGGCCTGGGCTCCTGGGTCACCGTAATTATGGGCGTGACCTTCGTGGTTTGCGTGCTCGTGTTCCGCCGTGGCATCGTTGGTGAGATTGAGCATCGTCTGGGCAAAAATTCCCCGAAGTAGCATTACGCAAAGTAGCACCATCAGCCCGTCGTACACAAACCGTTCCCGCGCGACAAAATCCTCTTGTTTTGTGCCGCTTGTTGACGCATCTCGTCTATAATTCAAACGGTCGTTTTAATTTCATTTTCCTTAAATTTTGAGCTTATGAAAATCCTCGTCCCCGTCAAGCGTGTGGTTGATTACAACGTCAAGGTTCGCGTCAAGGCAGATCAGAGCGGCGTGGAATTGGCCAATATCAAAATGTCGATGAATCCCTTCGATGAAATTTCCATCGAGGAAGCGATCAGGCTCAAAGAAGCGGGCGTCGGTACCGAAATCATCGCCGTTTCGATCGGCGTCACGCAATGCCAGGAAACGTTGCGTACCGCACTCGCGATGGGAGCTGACCGCGCGATTCTGGTTGAGACCAGTGCAGATGTGCAGCCCCTGGCCGTGGCCAAATTGCTCAAAGCGATTTGTGAAAAAGAATCGCCGCAGATGGTGATCCTCGGCAAGCAGGCGATTGATGATGATTCAAATCAGACCGGGCAGATGTTGGCGGCGTTGCTGAATTGGCCGCAAGCGACCTTCGCCTCGAAAGTGACCGTGACTGCCGGGGTGGCGGAAGTGATGCGCGAAATTGACGGCGGCATGGAAACGATTGAGATCAAGTTGCCCGCGATCATCACCACCGATCTGCGCCTGAATACGCCGCGCTACGCAACCCTGCCGAACATCATGAAGGCGAAGAAAAAACCACTCGACGTGATGACGCCCGATGCGCTCGGGGTCGATATCACGCCGCGTTTGAAAACGCTCAAAGTCGTTGAGCCGCTCCGACGACTTGACGCATGCCTGGGGTACCCCCTCGGTATCGATCTGGGAGGTCTCGTTCGTTGCGACG
>JANMPY010000272.1:0-6826 GCA_031370095.1 Betaproteobacteria bacterium | reverse complement strand
CCGCTTGCGGTGGTGCTGCTGGGCGCTGCGGTGACGGTGTTTTCAGGTGCGGCCGCCATCTACACGGTGATTCAATTCAATGAAGACGTGGTGGTGATGTCGCGCAATTTTTACGGCACGCTACGGGTCAAGGAATATCTTCCGCCGAGTGTCGAATATCGACGGCGTTCACTCGTTCACGGCGCAATTTTGCATGGCGACCAATATATGGATCCGCCTTACAACCGTTCGGCCACGACTTATTACAAAACCAAGTCCGGCATCGGTCGCATTCTTTTGCTCAAGGAAAAACAGGCGCCCGATACGAAGCGCAAAGTCGGGATCATTGGCCTGGGCACGGGCACGATCGCAACCTATGGCAGCAAGGATGATGTCTACCGTTTCTACGACATCAATCCGCAAGTGGTCACCATCGCGCGTCGCGACTTCACTTATCTCAAAGACACGTCAGCGTCGATTGAAATTTCGCTGGGAGATGCGCGCTTGAATCTTGAACGTGAGCCTGTGCAGAATTTTGATGTGCTCGCCATTGATGCGTTTTCGAGCGATTCCATTCCGGTGCATTTGATCACGCTCGAAGCACTGCAGATTTACGAGCGGCACATGAAAGCCGATGGCGTGATTGCTTTTCACGTCTCGAACCGATTTCTGGATCTGAAACCGGTGGTGCAAATGATTGCCGAGAAACGCGGGCTCCACGTCGCATGGGTGCGTGACAGCTACGACGATGGCTCGACCACCAGCGACTGGGTGCTGCTGTCCCGCGACAAGACGCAGTTTTTGAAACCGGAAATTCTCGATGGCACCTACATCATTCCGCCCGAGCCCAATCGCCGGATCTGGACCGATGATTTCAATAATCTTTTGCAGGCGCTGAAGTGACATGAGCCACGTTGTCGTGTTGGGCGCGGGCATTATCGGCATTACCACTGCCTACTATGCGCAGAAAGCCGGCCATCGGGTCACGGTGATCGAGCGCAACGCCCACGCTGGACTTGAAACCAGCTACGCCAATGGCGGCCAGCTATCCTATAGCTACGTGGCACCCTTGGCCGGCCCCGGCGTGGTGCCGAAGATTCCGCCGTGGCTGCTGCGTGCTGATTCGCCGCTGCGCTTTTATCCGCAGTTTGATTTCGACCAGTGGCGCTGGTGTCTGGATTTTGTGCGGGCGTGCAACCGTCCACAGGCGGAAATTTCCACCGTGCATTTATTGCGTTTGGCTTATTACAGCCGCGATCTGATCCACGATATTGTTGCCAATGAACCGGTCACATTTGACTATCGCCGCAACGGCAAGCTGGTGATTTTTTCTGATGACGCTTCCTTCGATGGCGCGCGCCGCACGCTGGATTTTCAGCGTGCATTTGGCAGCGAGCAAAACGCGCTCGATGGCAAGCAGTGTCTGGCGCTGGAGCCTGCACTGCAACACATCAAAAGTCGCGTGGTTGGCGGCATTCACACGCCGTCCGAGGATGCGGGCGACTGCCATGATTTCTGCGTGGCGATGGAGGCGCTGCTGGTGAAGCGTGGGGTGACGTTTCTCACCTCAACGGGTGTCGAAAAATTTATTTGTGATGCGTCTCGCACGCGTATTGTCGCGGTGCGTACGTCGGCTGGCGACATCGAGGCGGACGCGTTCGTCATGGCGATGGGTGCCGCCAACGCGTGGCACGCGAAAAAACTTGGATTTTATTTACCGATCTATCCGCTGAAAGGCTACAGCCTCAGTCTCGATACGAGTACCGCCAAAAATTTCGCCAGCGCGCCGCGCATCAGCGTTACCGACAGCGCCTACAAAGTGGTTTATGCCTTACTCGGCAGCGAGCTGCGCATTGCCGGCATGGCCGATATCGCAGGCTACAACACTACGCTCGACAAGGCGCGCGTAAAGCTTTTGATCAATCAGGCGAGGGCAGTATTTCCCAACGCAGGTGACTACACTGCCGACTTGAAACCGTGGTGTGGATTGCGTCCCGCCACACCAAAAGGCACGCCAATCCTCGGCGCGTCGCCGATCAATAATTTGTTTCTCAACGCTGGCCACGGCGCGCTCGGCTGGACGCTTTCGTGCGGCTGCGCAAAACTGGTGAGTGACTTGCTATCGGGTAAGCCACCCGGCGTGGCACTCGAAGGGCTGACGCTTGCCAGCTGATCGCCAAGCCTTCGAAGCGCCCCTGGCGCCCTTAGCACCACTACACGCGCGCCTGTGGCAGCACGCGCCGGTGTGGGCACCGTTTCATATCGTTGCGTTGATTGTCGGCGGCCTGGCACTCGACGCGTACCTCGGCTGGCCGGGACAGGTCGCTGCGATCATCTGGACTTTCAGCCTTTGGGCGTGGCTTTATAAACGCGGTGACGCCGAGGAGCGCCGCGTGCTGGTGCTTTGCACGGTGATCGCAGGATTTGGCGAGGTCATCCTTTCGCTGGTGTGGGGCGTGTACGAATATCAATTTTCCAATCTGCCACTGTTCGTCCCGCCAGGTCACGCGTTGTTGATGACGCTGGGACTGATTGCATCGCAAAAATTGGTGAAACACGAGGCGGGGCGCGCCTTCCAGGCCATTTTGCCCTGGGGAGCCGCCATCTACGCGGGGTTTGCCTGGGGGATGCACTTCGATGAGTTCGGTGCAGCGCTGTTTTGCGTGTTCGGCATTTGCATGATTTTTAGCCGCGCACGGATGCTCTATGCGACGATGTTTGTGCTCGCACTGGCGATGGAGGTTTACGGCACGGCGCTGGGAAATTGGACGTGGGCTTCCACCACGCCGTGGCTCAATCTCACCGCTGCCAATCCGCCGTTCTCGGCAGGCGCGCTCTATTGCCTGCTCGATTTGCTGGTGCTGGGTGCCTTGAAACTGCTGGCGCGCAATCGCGGTAAGGTCGAATCACCAGTATCATCTGCTGAATCGCCATTGCAGCTTTAACCTGAACTTTTACGCGGCGTTCATCTCAATATCCAACAACATGAATCGTCATTTTTATTTTCCACTGTACCTGACGTTGCTCACGCTGACGGGCTGCGCCACCCAGCCACGCCTCAACGCGCCTGCCCGCTCCGAGTCGGTCTCACGACCCGCGACGCAGGCCGAAATCACATCCAGCCCGACGCTGCGACGTCTCGCGAGCGAGGCCGCGCTCCTGCAGCCACTCGCACAAAGCGATCTCACGCGGCGCTTTCTTGGGGCCACCAATGCGCTGCCAAAAATCGCGCCGCGCACCGCTTACGTCAATGAAGTCACGCGCGAATATTTTTCCGCTACTGCGCGAGCAGCGTTGCCCGATGCACGCAGGGCAACGCTTTCGGAAGTACAGCTCGATGAGTATCGTTACTACTACACAAAATACGGCTCGCCGCTGGCGTATCTGCGCGCGCTCGAATTTGCGAACGACAAAAATCTCACCGATGTCGCGGGTAAACGCATTCTCGATTTCGGCTACGGCAGCATTGGCCATCTGCGTCTATTGGCGAGCCTTGGCGCGCAGGTCACGGGCATTGATCCGGACAGCTATCTCGCGGCACTTTATTCAGACGCAGCGGATCAGGGCGCAGTTGCCTTGGCTGCAAATGCGTCGCGCCGCGGTCGCGGATCGCCAGGGTCTATCACCCTCGTCAAAGGCTACTGGCCCCGGGACGCAAAAATTGTCGAGCAAGTAGGCCGGGGCTACGACTTGATATTATCGAAAAACACCCTGAAGCGCGGCTACGTGAAGCCTGAACGCAAGGTTGATGACAAACGTCAGTTGGTCGATCTTGGCGTCAGCGATCAGGTTTTTTTAACAGCAATTTTCAACACGCTGGCACCCGGCGGAAAGCTGGTGATTTATAACCTCCATCCGAAGCCCGCCGGTCCGAAAGAAAAATACAAGCCGTTCGCCGATGGCCGTTCGCCGTTCAGCCGTGAGCAGTACGAGAAAGCAGGTCTGAACGTGGTGGCGTTCGACAGCGAAGATCACACCACCGCGCGAAAAATTGGCCGACTGCTCAAGTGGGATCAAAACGAAAAAGGCGAAACGATTGACGATCTGGACAGCAATCTTTTTGCCCTCGTCACCGTCGTCACGCGCCCGGCGCAATAGATATTTTTGTGGTTTGAAACAGAATAAGTTTCGCGGCAGAAATTCCGGGATCCGGACATAAATCTGCAGGTGGCATGGTGGTTCGCCAGAAAATTATTTGACAGGGAGAGCTTGATTTTATGAATTCCAATTCTGCGTTTTCTCGCTCGGCGGCGCGTGGCCCGCGATGGTTTTTTATTTTGCTGTCAGTCATGGCACTAACGGCTTGCCAAAAATCCGACACCATTCCCACCACGGCTGAACGACTTAAATCGGTGGAACAAAAACAGCAGACCGAGCCTGATTTCTACGTGCCGCGCAAAGCCGTCGACTACATGTCGGACTTGAAATCCATTAAAGAAAATACGCCGAGGGCCGCACCCGTCGTGGCGCCAACCGCCGCACCTGCTGCCGCGCCAGCGACCGCGCCTGCCGAAGTGAAAACTGCCGTCACCGAAACCAGGTCTGCTACTCCAGCCGCACCGACACCGGTGCCGGCACCCGCCGCCGTCCAGGCAGTAACGCCACCGAGCGCGCCCTCCGCAAATATTGTCGCAAGTACCGCACCAACGGCACGTCCAACACCTGCAAAAGATGTCGCTGCCGCTCTCACCTTGCTGTCGCAGGAACAGCCAGAATTTCCGCGTGATGCGTTGCGCGACGGCGTTGCAGGGGGCCGTGTAAAGGCAAAGCTTACGATCGATGCCGCAGGCGGCGTGTCAGATGTTGTCATTGTCGAGGCCACGCCGCCGCGCGTATTTAATCGCGCAGTGACGCAGGCACTTTCCCGTTGGAAATTCAATCCGGGTGCAGAGGGCCGCACGTTTGTGACCGAAGTTACTTTCAAGCTCTGAACGGCGCGTTTTCAGGCTTGAAGGCTCACGCGTGTTGAGCCAATAAACCAGGGAACCTCTGATCAAGTCTGAACCGCCGAATCTATCCCCGTTTAGGTCGCGGCACGTAGCGGCAAAATCCCGTGACTTCTTCGCGATCATGATATAGCTGCTTGATGCGGATTTCGTATTCGCGCCCACTCATCTGCAAAGCCTGCTCGATAACAGCGCGGCATTTTGTCACTTCGTCGAGGCGCTTTTTCATCGGCAATTTGAGGTTAAAAATACAGCGCTCGGTCCAGCCTTCGCGAAACCACATCGCCACCAGCGCCGCAATGCGTGCCGGTTGCTCGACCATATCGCAAACCATCCAGTCGACAGGACGCTTGGGGCGATAACGAAATCCGTCCTCGCGCAGATGTTTTACCAGCGCGTTATCAACCAACTCACCTTTGAGCGTGCCGTTATCGATGGCGGTCACATGCAGGCCGCGATGAATGAGTTGCCATGTCCAGCCGCCGGGTGCGGCACCGAGATCGACCGCGCGCATGTCGGGACGCATGATGCGCTCTTCATTGTCGCCAACGAAAATATGTAGCGCCTCGGCGAGCTTCAAGGTCGAGCGGCTGGGTGCCTCGCGCGGCATTTTCAGCCGCGCAATGCCGAGTGGCCACGACGACGATTTTTGTACGTCGCCAAGTGCCAGAAACGCTTCACGTTGCGGCGTGAGCAAAACATGCAAGCGCGGCGCCGCATCATCGTCTTTTTTGATCAAGCCACTTGCAGTGAGCTCGAGCCCAATGCGCAGTTGCAGCGCCTGCGCTAATTTTGATAGCGCCTTGCCGTCATTGGTATCGGGATATTCGATCCACACGGCACCGATCTTCGTGATTTTTTGCTGCGCGAGCCAGACTTTTGCGGCGGCAACAATTGGCGTCACGCGATCATTTGTTGTCAGCGTGATCGGCTCGGCGTTGGCACGCAACATTTGTCGCGCAAAAATCCAGTCGCGCCAATCAGCATGTGCAGCGGCGCGCTTGGCGTCTTTTTGCAGGAACGTGGCGATGACAAATCCACTTAACGGCAGCGCGACCAGCGTGCGCGGCGTCGCGCCAAATTTAGCCGTGAATTCCGCCGCAAGATCGGGCTCGAATCCGGCGCGGCAATAAGCGAGCCATGAAACGGTATTTGCGTTGGGTACGGTGGGTGCGGTGGGAATTGCGGGAGCAGGCGTGTTTGTCATGCTGCGACTTTAGCAGTCTGTCGAGGTGAAAGGAAATCGGCTACACATTCTTTGATCACTATTGAATCTGTAACCCACCCAATGCCTCCACCAAATCCGTCATCAAATGATGCAACTCTCCCGTCATCATTGTGAAATCAGCATCGAAACGCTCGTCATCGTTTTGTGCTTTCACTTCCTCACCGTCGCGAATTAAATCCACCGGATCGATACTTTTGACGATCAGCGCTTCGGTCAGCACGAACGACACGCGCTCGGCCCACGTGAGCGCGAGACGGGTGCAATGTTTGCCAGACGCAATATGGCGCTGCACGTCTTTCGGGTCGAGCGCATGGCGCACAAAACGCACCGTGGCTTTTTCCTCGACCGGCGATTGTAATTCCGTGTCCTGATCGATACTGAACGCGTGCGGCGCTTCGTTGGCGGCCAGCCAGGCGGTCATTGCGGCACCTGCGGACATGGCGGTATTGAGACGCTCGACGGCCAAGTCGTCAATCGACTTGAACAACAGCGTCATCACCGCGTCGCTCTTGCCGACTGAGCCCGCGTCGATGACCAGCCAGCCGTTCAGCGGATCGATCCAAACGCCGGTGCGGCGACGTACGCTAAAGGCACGCGGGATGAGTTCGTCGGTGACCTGATTTTTAATTTCACGTAATTGTTTGCGCCCCGGCGCGTAGCCTTGCTGCTCCTC
>JANMPY010000197.1:0-9428 GCA_031370095.1 Betaproteobacteria bacterium | reverse complement strand
CGGCTGCATTTGCAGCCGGTGTTGCCCGACTTTCCCGCCATTGTAACTGCGGCCATTGGTGCCACTTTCGCACTGTGTGGCTGGCTTTTTGGACAGCGCCGCTCCTCCGCAGTTCTGATGCTGTCCGCATTTTTAGCCCTTGGCGCTGGCGCAGCGCTGGGCTTTGGCTGGGCACAATGGCGCGCTGAAATCCGCATGGCTGAATCGCTGCCACCCGACGCGGAAGTCAAAGATATCGAGCTCATCGGTGCCATCGCCAGTCTGCCGCAATTGACCGAGCGCGGTACGCGATTTGAGTTTGATGTCGAAAAAATCATCAGCAAAGATGTGATCGTGCCATCGCATATTTCGCTCACATGGTACGTTGAAACGAATCGCAAGACCGAAGAAAAGAAGTTGGCACCGGTGCTGGCACCGGGCGAACGCTGGCATCTAACCGTTCGCCTGAAGCGCCCGCACGGCACCATGAATCCGCACGGTGTTGATTTTGAAGCGTGGGCACTGGAACACAACATCCGCGCGACCGGCTACATCCGCGTTAAAGGGGTGAACATGAAACTGCCGGTGAATGCTGTCGGTTTGATGGTTCAGGTGGACCGCATGCGGATGGCGCTAAGGGATCGCATGTTGGGTGCGCTAAAAGACGATCCCTATCGCGGCGTATTGGTTGCGCTCGCCATCGGCGAGCAGAGCGCCATACCCGCCGAGCAGTGGAAAGTTTTCTGGCGTACCGGCACCGGCCATTTGATGTCGATATCGGGCCTTCACATCACGATGGTGGCATCCCTTTTGTATTGGCTGGTGTTTCGACTTTGGGCACGCATACCGGCGCTCGCGTTGCGTTTGCCCGCGCAACGCGCTGCTGCATTCGCGGGTGCGTTGGCGGCGCTGGCCTATGCATTGATCGCGGGTTTTTCGGTGCCTACGCAGCGCACTTTTTTCATGTTGACTGCGATTGCCGCGGCTCTCTGGTTTGGGCGTGGCTTGTCGGCTTCGCGCATTTTGGCGTGGTCGTTGCTGGCGGTATTGTTGCTCGACCCGTGGGCAGGATTGGCACCGGGCTTCTGGCTTTCGTTTGGCTGCGTGGCGATGATTTTTTATGTGACCACGCTGCGCACCGGCGGGAGCGGCGCGATTGCGGGCGCAGTCAACACCCAAATCGCGGTCACGCTCGGACTGCTGCCACTCACGCTGGTGCTGTTTCAGGAAGTGTCGATCATATCGCCGATCGCGAATGCGTTTGCCATTCCCGTCGTGAGCTTGATCGTGGTGCCGATCACGCTGGCTGGGGCGTTGCTGCCGTTTGATTTCATTCTGCAGTTGGCGCATTTGGTGATGACGTGGTGTTACGTTGCGCTGGCGTTTTTGAGTGAGCTGCCGAACGCGGTCTGGCAATCGCATGCGCCGCAGCCATGGACGGCGTTGCTGGCGATGATCGGCGTGGTGTGGCTACTGCTGCCGCGCGGTGCGGGCATGCGCTGGGTCGGTGCGGTATTGATGCTACCGATGTTTGTGGTGCTACCGCCCGCGCCAAAACCGGGTGAACTGTGGGTGACACTACTCGATGTGGGGCAGGGCCTGGCCACGGTCGTCCGCACGGCGAACCATGCGATGGTGTACGACACGGGGCCCCGCTGGAATCCGGATGCCGACTCGGGTAACCGTATCATTGCGCCATATCTGCGCGGGGAGGGCGTGCGCGTACTTGATGCCCTCGTCGTCACCCACGCTGACGAAGATCATTCGGGCGGTGCCAGGTCGCTCATCGATATGCGGAAACCTAAATGGGTGCTGACATCGATGGATGCTGCGCATGAAAATTTGCGCGGTGCGGCCGAGGTGATGCGTTGCGAGTGGAGCGAAAATGGCGGTGACAGTTGGCACTGGGACGGAGTGGATTTCGACATTATTCATCCGGCGAAAGATGCATACGGCGTCGATGGCACAAAGACCAATGACCTCGGCTGTACGCTAAAAATTACCGCGCCCGGCGGCAGCATCTTGATGACGGCCGACATCGAAAAGCTGTCCGAAAACCTTTTAATGGCGCGCTTCAAGGATGAGCCATCAGTGCTGAAATCAGACGTGTTGGTGGTGCCCCATCACGGCAGCCGGACATCCTCGACTGACGCTTTCATCGACACTGTGTCGCCGACGATGGCGCTGGTGCCGGTGGGCTATCGGAGCCGATTTCGTCATCCCAATGGAGCCGTGATGGATCGTTACGCCGCGAGGAAAATTCCCGTTTATCGTACCGATTTGCTGGGCGCAATAAGTCTCAAATTTGGCATCGATGCGCGCGGCAAACCGGCATTGAGTACATTCCGCGCCGAACGCCAGCGATACTGGATCGACCAGCCGCAGGTCGGTATCCCGCCGCCCACAATCGCGACCGAATAGACATACGCGGAGATAGGTCGTACGGCGCACTTTCCTAAAACCCTGCGCATAGGTATGATGCGGGGTCGTATCGGCAATATGTACTAATAGTCAGATATTCGCAGCTGTTAGCCATGGTCGATCCAGGAGATGAATGACAATGGCTCGGGCTCACCTTTCGCTTCGACAAGTATTGACGGTACCCTACGTGGTGTTGACCTTGTTGGTCGCGGCCATCATTGGCGGCTTTTCGTACGTCGCTGGTAGTCAGGCGGTCTCGGTCGTGTCAGAGGAGTTGCTGCGCGACATGGTGAGTCGTGTCAGCCAGGCGGTGGATCGGCATCTGGTGGGCTCCCGAGTAGCGCTCGACGCGGTGTTTCCAGATGAGATGAAAGCACCTGTCTCGATGGAAGCCGAAAGCGAAAGTCTGCGCAATCGCATGTGGGTCGCCACATCGCTCAATCCCGACCCGAATAATTATGTGTATTACGGCAATCGTCTCGGCCAGTTTGCAGGCGTGCTCCGCAACGCGGATGGCAGCGGCGAGTGGCGCTCCGGCCACTCCGCGACCACGCCGCGCGGCCTGCAACGCTTTGTCGGCCTCAATGCGCCGCTGGAAAAAGCGTCCGTCGAGTCGCGGCTCTATGACCCCCGTCAACGGCCCTGGTATCTCGCCGCACTGGAGGCAAAAAAACCAGCCTGGTCGCCGGTCTACGTCGATAACCGCACGGGCGAATTGGTTGCCACGCGGGTCAAGCCCCTGTTTGACGCCAACGGTGAAATCGGCGGCGTCGCGGCCACCGATGTCTCGCTCAAAATGCTCAATGATTTTGTCCGTGCCTTGCGGATTTCGCAGAACGGTATCGCGTTTGTTGCGGAACAAAACGGTGATCTTATTGCCTCGTCATCGGACGACTCCACTCGTTTGTCGCACGGCCAGAAAATCCGCCTGAACGCCGCGCAAAGCGGCAACGCATTGGTGCGCGCGACCTACGCCGAAGTGATGGACGTTTTCAAGACGGGGCTTAAAGACCGTGAGCCGCAGGCACGCGCGTTCGACGGCCCGGACGGACGGATCTACGCTTCCGTGAGCACGATCCGTGACAGTGCGGGGCTCGAATGGATTACCGTGGTGGCGGTACCGCGCAGTGATTTCATGGCGGGCGTGGTCGAAAATGTTACCCGCACAGTCACGGTTGCGGCCATTGCCGCGCTATTGGCGATGGCGCTCGGGCTGTGGGTGCTCAATTGGGTTTCGCATGACCTGCGGCTGCTATCGACGGCCGCGCGGCGCTTGGGTGAGGGACATTTATTCATGCCCGTTGGCATCGCCCGCAAAGATGAACTGGGCGAACTCGCGCGCAATTTTGAGGCGATGCAAGTGAGCCTGCAGACCGACAAGCTGACCCGGGTATTCAACCGTGAAACGTTTGAAAAACAAGTCGCGCGGCGCATCGAGGAATATCGATCGGGACTGCGCAAGGCGCATTTCGCGGTGCTGTTCGTCGATCTGGATCATTTCAAGCGCGTGAACGACCAGTTGGGACATCAGACCGGTGACGTCGTACTGGCTGAATTGGCGGATCGGTTAAGGCACGCGCTGCGTTCCGGCGATATCGTCGGGCGGTACGGTGGTGATGAATTCGTCGTACTTTTGAGTGAAATAGAAAGCGGCGCAGCGGCCAGCGCCGTGCGGGATAAAATAGAGCAGCGAATGAAAGAGCCGCTCACCTCGATTGCCGCAGAAGTTGCCGCGCATCTTCATGTCACAGCATCGATCGGGATGGCGGGGTATCCGGAAGCAGGGCCCGACGTTTCCACCCTGCTCGCCGCAGCGGATAAGGAAATGTACGAGCGCAAACAGGCCATGCGGGGGGCGATTTAGGTCGACGTTACCCGGCGCTGTTTTCCGGCTCTTTCTCTGCGCCCACCCCGAGCGCCACCAAATAGCGCGACACCATGTTGTAAGCGGCTATCACGCCGACGATTTCGGCCACTTGTCGATTCGGCAGGTGAACCCGCAATCCGCTCATAGTTGAGGGGCTCACCTCGATATGGCGAGACATTTCTTCGGTCAATTTCAACACCAAACGCTGAAGCGCCGTGAATGCCGCCGCGTTGCCGGGTGCTGCGTCAATATCAATGAGCGCATCGAGCTGCATTTGCGTGCCGCCCGCCGCCAATAATTCCGGCGCGTGTTGCATCCACTCATATTCAGCGCGATTTAATTTTGCCACCGCACAAATCGCCAGCTCGCGCAACAGCGGCGAGACCTCGAGATCCTTGCGCATTGCGCCCAGATAAATATTCCAGCCACGCGCCATCGGCGGGCTGTGCAGCAACATGCGGTCGAGATTGAGCAGTTGGCCGTTGGCACGACGTGCGCGGATTGCATCGACGAGATCGGTCGGGACACGATGTTGTTCGATATCGGTGTCGCTGATGTAGGGGATATTTGGCATATAAAAAACCCATGTAGAACAAGCGTTGATGCGGCGTTTAGCGCAAAAACGGCTGGAAACGCGCGCCAGTACTGCTGTTTAAACTTTTATCGGCAAATATGCAGGCTAATGCGCCAACTTTGCCGTGATCTGCAAATTAAGTCGTCCTCGTGAAAAGCGCCACCGATTAAATGATTAGCCCGCCATTGAATTATGCCTGCACCGCAACAACTTAATTTGACAAGCCATCGCAACTCGTTTCCACAAAAGCGCTCGCCGCCTCTGCGATAATGCATATTCACTAAAACCACTCAAGCCCCATGAACGCCACCTCCATCAGCATCGCCCAATCCACATTGCTTAAGCCCTACGGTCTCAACGAATCCGCGATTGAATCCGTGTTCGGTGAAATCCTCACCCACGACGCCGACTACGCCGATTTGTATTTCCAGTATTCGCGCTCGGAGGGTTGGAGCCTCGAGGAGGGGCACGTCAAATCCGGCAGCTTTAACATCGACCAGGGCGTTGGCGTCCGCGTCGTGTCGGGCGAAAAAACCGCGTTCGCGTATTCGGATGACATCAGCCACACCGCGTTGTCGTCAGCGGCTGCGGCGACGCGCAGCATTGCGCGTGCGGGCGGCAATGCGCGCGCAGCCAAATCGCAATCCAAAGCGGGACGCGCGCTGTACACACCGAACGATCCGGTGTCTTCCTTCGAAGACGCCGACAAGGTGCGCATTCTGGAACGGCTCGAACAATTCGCCCGCAACATCGACCCGCGCGTGAAAGAGGTCATGGGCCGTTTGTCCGGCGAATACGATGTAGTGATGGTGGCGCGAAGCGATGGCGTGATGGCGGCAGATGTGCGACCGCTGGTACACATCGGTCTGACCGTGATCGCAGAGCAAAACGGTCGCCGCGAGCAGGGCCACACCGGCGGTGGCGGGCGTTACGACTACCGTTATTTCACCGATGAAATTTTGAAAGGTTACGCCGAGGGTGCTGTGCGCGAAGCACTGGTCAATCTCGATGCCAAGCCTGCGCCTGCCGGACCGATGACCGTGGTGCTGGGCTCCGGCTGGCCGGGCATCCTGTTGCACGAGGCGGTCGGCCACGGACTCGAAGGCGATTTCAATCGCAAAGGCTCCAGCCTGTTTGCCGGGCGCATCGGTGAACGCGTTGCCGCCAAAGGTGTGACGGTGATCGATGACGGCACCATCACCGACCGTCGCGGCTCGCTCAACATCGACGACGAAGGCAACATTACCCAGCGCAATGTGTTGATCGAAGACGGCATTCTCAAAGGCTACATGCAGGATTCACTGAACGCACGATTGATGAAGACGCCCGTCACCGGCAACGCGCGCCGCGAATCGTACGCACACATCCCGATGCCGCGCATGACCAATACCTTCATGCTCGGCGGCGACAAGACGCCGGAAGAAATTATCAAAAGCGTGAAGCACGGTCTCTACGCGGCCAATTTCGGCGGCGGTCAGGTGGATACGACCAGCGGCAAGTTTGTGTTCTCAGCCTCCGAGGCTTACATGATCGAGGACGGGAAAATTTCCTACCCAGTGGTTGGAGCGACCCTGATCGGCAACGGCATCGAATCGTTAAAGCATATCTCCATGATCGGCAACGACATGAAGCTCGACGCCGGTGCCGGTGTGTGCGGCAAGGAAGGGCAGAGCCTGCCGGTCGGTGTTGGTCAGCCGACGTTACGCATCGAAGGGCTTACGGTCGGCGGCACGGGTTAGACACGGCAACGCGAGCCGACTTAAGGCCAGGGCGCATCCAAAATTTATATTTATTCGTAAACTATTTCATGAATCCACGACCAAACGTAAACAAATTCAGGAAATCAATATGAAACGACGCGCCTTTTTATCAGGTTTGTTCGCCACCGCCGGGTCGCAAGTATTCGCCAAAGCGGCCTACGCGCAAGGGCGATCACAAGCGCCATCGCCTGATAACGTCAAACTCGCCCTCCAACAAGCCAATCAAACGCCCATGAAAATAGAAAAACTGGAATTGCCCAAAGCAGAATGGAAAAAACGTCTTTCATCGGCGCAATTTAATGTCCTGCGCGATGAGGGCACTGAACGCCCTTTTACCAGCAACCTGAACGACGAAAAACGCAAAGGCGTATTTCACTGCGCAGGTTGTGACCTGCCGGTGTACACCAGTGAAATGAAATTCGACAGCGGCACCGGCTGGCCAAGCTTTTTCACGACCCTGCCAGGCGCGTTTGACAAAAAAACCGACTTCAAGATGATCTATCCGCGCTCCGAATATCATTGCGCGCGCTGCGGTGGACATCACGGTCACGTCTTCAATGATGGTCCGCAGCCGACCGGGCAGCGTTGGTGTAATAACGGCGCGGCGCTGGTGTTTAAGGCGAGTGCGGCCTGATTCGCATTACAACGCAATGCACAATACCGTTCGCTGAAGCGGTTGTGGCGAGCTTGCTGAGTCTACTGTCGCGCGTTTACCGGTCTTCGATCACTGCAAGGCAAGCGGGGTTTCCTTAAAGAAGTAGTATTGCGCTGGGTCAGGTATCTCGACTAAGCAGGACGCCGGACTCTACATCGTCAAGGTGCAGATACGATCATCCCGTAGCGTTGAACCGCGCCCACCATGACTCGGCCTCATGCGTGATGGAAGCTGCTCCCGGTTACGCGCCGACGAATCTGCGGGTATGATTGGCATTAGAAAACAACATTGCCAACCGTGACCTTACCGTTGCCTTCCCCGTTTGCAGATGAAGCCACCTACACCAGCGTGTCAAATCGCCACGGAGCACCCGCATGAGCAAATTATTTGACTCACTCAAAGATGCCGAAGCTCAGCGGCGCAAAAATATGGAAAGTGCAGCGACGGGCGACGAGGTTGGAGCTGATGCTGGCAAGAGCAGTCCGGTGAATAATGCTGACACGCAACCGCCATCTCCGGTCGAGTACGAACGCGAACTGCTCGATGCAGCCGACAAACATGCGGCGGCCGAAGTTGAAGGTGCCAGGGTCGCGCAACAAAACCTGGCGGCGGAGAAAAATCTGGAAGCCCTCGCACTGAAGCGAAAAGCCGTTGAGACGCGGGCAATTGACGATGCCATCGCGCGGCTCAAGATCGAACATGAATTGGAATTGACCGCAGCCTCGCGCATGGCCGCCGAAAAAGACGCGACTTCGCTCGCGCTGAAGCGGGTCGATGTCGAACGTAAATTGCTTGAAGAAATCGCCATGCGCGAAAAGGCCGAGCTCGGCCTGCGCGACGCGGCGGTGGCAAAGGCCAACGCGGAGCGTGAAGAGGCGCGGCTTGCTCACGAAAAAATCGAAGCTGAAAAGCGCGGTGAAGCCATTGCCCGCGAAACTGCAGAGGCCGAAGCACGCGCCATCGACATTGCCATCGCCAGGATGAAAGCGGACAAGGAGGCCGAGGTCGGCGTGCTCGCGCGTCTGGCGAACTCGAAGCAGCGCGCGCTGACCAACCACGAGCTCGACCGCGCGCAGCAGGAAGCACGCATGGCAGCCGACGCGCGCGCCGCCGCCGAGGCGCGTGAGACCGCCGAAAAAGACCGGCTGGCGCGCACCGAAACCGAGGGCCAAACCGAACAGGATCGCACCGCCGCAAAACTTGCGCGTGAACGCATTGATGCCGAAACTGCCGCCGAGAATGCGCAAACTGCGCGCATCGAGGCGGAGCTGAAAGCCGAGGCCACAGCGATTGCGCTCGCCGAGGCCGAAGGCGCGCTGAAGAAAAAAGCCGAGGCGCGCACGAAAGCCGAGAAAGAATTGACGCACGCGGCCGAAATGCGCGCGCAAGCCGAGCGCAACGCTGGCAAGCTGGCCGAGGAACGCATGGCCGCTGAACACGAGGCCGAACAGGCCGCGCTACAGCGCTCGAAAGCCGATAAGGTCGCCGCGATGGCGTTGGCCGCACGTGAACATGCAGACATCAAGCTCGATGCAGGACTCGTCGCCAAACAAACCGCCATTGAGCAAGCCAAAATGAACGCCACCGCGCTCGTCGCGGCGAGAGCAGCACTCGAACGCGAGCAGTCCGCACTCGGCGTTGCTGAGACACGCGTCGAGGAGGAGCGTCGTGCGGCAGAGCTTGCGAATGATCGCATCGCCGCCGAAAAAGCCGCGCGTGAAGCCGTCGCTGTGCGCTTCGAGGCTGAGCAGAAGGCTGAAGTCGCGGCATTGCAACGC
This sequence comes from Betaproteobacteria bacterium, assembly GCA_031370095.1. Taxonomy (GTDB): domain Bacteria; phylum Pseudomonadota; class Gammaproteobacteria; order Burkholderiales; family Usitatibacteraceae; genus UKL13-2. The sequence goes on along the minus strand of JANMPY010000197.1, from coordinate 394 downwards.
GCGCTGGCTGAACGTAAGGCGATTGAGGAATTGGCGTTGCGCGAAAAAGCCGAGACGCAATTGAAAGCCGCCGTCGAGTCCCGCATCGCCAACGAGCGCGCGGCTGAAACCGCCGCGTCGGCGAGACTCGCGGGCGACACCCGCATCGCAGCGCTGGCAAAATTGCGCAGCGAAAAAGAGCACGAGCTTGGCCTTGCCGTCACCGCCTCCACAGCCGCGCAGCAGGCTCTGGCGCAACATGAAGCCGCCATCTAGTCCGCGTCTGACCGCGCCAAGCTGGATCGCGATGCCGCGCACCAGGCGAACGTGCGGCGCGAAATGGAAACCAAGGCGCGGGTGGCGGCCACCGCGCGCGCCAACGCGGAGCGAGACGCGCTAGCCGCAGCGCAACAGC
>JANMPY010000176.1:0-12651 GCA_031370095.1 Betaproteobacteria bacterium | reverse complement strand
GTGCCGCCGACGCCCAGCATGGTCAATGAAAATACGCCGAGGGTGCGATGCAGGCTGTCGCCGGACACTGTCGTGGCATCGTTGGCGGCGTCGTGTTTGTTCATCGACGTGGTGCGAAAAAGTTTTTGGCGAAGCGTTGGTTGGTTCACGTTATCCCGTCGTGGCGTTTCGACGCCAGTTTAGATTCCAGATTTCGTACGACTCGTCGTCACATCACCGACTAGCCACCGACTAGCTCCTTCCCCCGGCCACGGGGGAAGGTTGGGATGGGGGCGATACCGCGTGCAGGCGCAATCGCTTACTTTACCGTCACCGCTCTCACCGCAATCGGCACGTTACACAGCTCGATGTGCCCAGCGGGTACTTTGTACCACGCGCCGCCACGATTGCGCTGCGCCTCGACAAGCGACGCAAATAATTTACTGTCGGTGCGAATCACTTCCAGGTTGGTGCGCTCAAGCGTCGGCACATCGGCAGCAATGCGAATCGATTTAATCGGCACGCGTTGCTCGGCCTTTTCGTAAAAGCCAAGCGGCCCCGTGCCGCGCGGTAACACCGACAACAGCGGCATGCCCTGCACCACGCGCCCGAGCAGCGTGATGTTGCGGTCAAGATGGCGCGGCGCGTGGCCCGTCACCACATACATCTCGGCACCGCTGCCGCTATCGTCGGCGTTATCGCGGCCCGCGCCGACCATGCCGTAGCAGTGCGCAAGCCAAGTCTGTTTGGTTGTTGGATTGCGACCGACCGGGAAGCCGTTCGAGAAACCAACTTCACGCGCGTAGCCGTCGATGTCGGGCAATCGCGTGAAAGCGAGTTTGGGATCCATCGCACGCGTGTATTCGGCGGCGAGACTTTTCTTGCCCTGCTTCATCGCGCGCGCTTTGCCGGGCGCGGCATTTTCCGCTTCGGGGTCACCCCACTGCACGACGTAGTTATCCTGCGAGCGCAGAATCGCGAGCCCGTCGAAATATCCCTCACGCACCAGCGCGCGGATGTTGGCGGCATGCGCGGGCGCGTAAGCGGCGCTTATCTCGATCACCACGCGGCCAGTCGGCAAATCCATGTACAGCGTATTTTCAAGGTCGAGCGCTCGCCAGTCGGCGGGTGTTGACGCCGCCAGCAGTTCCGAATACGAAGGCTTTGGCTTGGCCGTTGCTGCGCCCGCCTGCGCAAACGCAAACGTGTACGCGAACATTGTCAGGAGGAAGGCAACATAAGATGCACGGCTGATATATGCAGGTGTAATCATGGCTTCTCGGTGGATGACTGGTCGGCGTGGGGGCAGCCCCGCGCGAAGCATTCATTCTACCGGGGACGCGCCGCGACGGTAGCGGCGCGACGCTGTCGCTAAATGAAATCAGCTGGATCAAGCATTAGTGCGGGTTACCCGCGACCATTGCCGATGTTTGCTTTTTTTTGGCGCGCGTCGGTGTCGACGTTTTACGGGCGATTCTCGTGGCGAATCGCCCGTGTCAGTTCAGTCTTGCCGTTGTTTAATCGTCGCCACTACAAGCTTTGCGCTGCCGACTGCTGTTGAAATTTCCGGTTAAACAGGCGGAACCATCCGGATTGGTTTCCAGATCGAACAACACGCGCGCAGCAACTGCCGTGTCGGTGAAATCAGAAAACACGCCGTCAATGCCGAGCTTGTAAAACTGTAGGTACTCGTTTATCGGGTTGCCGGCGTAGTCGCTCGCGAGCCGGCGCTGTTCATTGCGAAAGGTATATGCATGTACCAGCAGTCCGGCCTTGTGCGCGCGGGCGATCACGTCGGTCGGCGCAGCCAAAGTGCGACTTGCCTCGCCAGGACCTGGCAAACCGGCTGCAACAGTACTCACGATATAGCGCTTCCACGGGCCAATGCCATTGGCATAGGTCGCGACTTCCTTGAGTCCGGCATCGGTGACCAAATAAGCGAATGTGCGTGCAAGCAGTTTGGGGTCACCCGACACGGTCCAGTCGTAAGGGCGATCAAACGGCGCATTGAACGCGAGTGATCCATCGGCATTTACATCGTCGGCATCGATCAACTGGATTAGCGGCAGTAGTGTCATTTTGCGCAGCTGCTTCAGGTTTGCCTGCTCAAATGACTGAATGAACACGGGCGCGCCGCGTCGATTCCAGCCAGCTTTGTCGAGCGCGTCGATCAGACGCTTCTCGAGCGGCAGACCGATTTTCTGGTGGTAGGTCGGATGCTTGGTTTCTGGATAGATGCCGATGGTGCGACCGGTCTCTTCGGATTTACGTTTGGCGAGTGCGATGATTTCTTCAAGCGTCACGATATTGAACTTGCCGTTGAACTGTTGCGGACGCTCACTGAACGCTTGTTTGGCGCGAATGGTTTTGATCTCAGCCAGCGTGAAATCGGAGGCGAAGAATCCCTCTTCTGCAAAGCCATCGATGACCGCCATCCGTTTGCGGCTGGCGAACTCCGGACGCGTGGCGACATCGGTCGTGTTGATGATGTTCGGCTCGTGTCGCGCAATGAGGTGGCCGTCCTTGGTTGCGACCAGATCAGGCTCGATGTAGTCGGCGCCTAACTCCACCGCCAACGCGTAGGACTCAAGCGTGTGCTCGGGCAGATAGCCCGCCGCACCACGATGGCCGATGACGAGCGGCAACGAGGCCTTGCGCGCGCTGGCCTTTTCGTCCGAATCGGCGCGCGAGATCGATGGAACAAATGCAAATGTCAAAACACAAGCCAGCGACAACAACGCAGTTTGTTTTTTCAAATTCATCATGACTCTCCTTGATTGATGGAACCTGCATCCTACGCCGAAGTCATTTCAGCGTAATTACAGCTTCGGGACATTGGCGATCAATGTCGAATCTGGATGGCCGTCGGCAATAGGCATGTTGCATCGCACGATTGCGTACGACACGCGTCGTATTGATGGCCGCCTACCGATCACGTAGATCAAGCATTGGCGAGGCTGTTGGGACAATATGCCGCCAAACGGCGCGCCAATATTCATGGTTGATTTCGCGTTTTTTATCGACCGAATCTGCTGTCATTTGGCCGTCACGTGACCTTAACGATATCGTCATCTGCGTTCGGAATACTCGGTGTTTTTCAACAGGAGCCACGCATGACACACGCAGTCACCATCAATCCTCACGAGGACAATATCGACACCAATTTTTCCAGCAACCCGACTTTCGCCAGCGTGCTGGACGCGCGCTTGTCACGGCGACAGTTGATGAAAGGCGGATTCAGCACCACGGCGTTGGCCATGTTCGGCGGCATCGGCGGCATAGGTCTTGCCGGTTGCAGCAATTCCGACGACAACTCGTCGACACCCATTCCGGTTTCGGCACCGCCGGTTGTGCCAACCCTGGGTTTCTCAGCAGTTGCAAAAAGTCTGGCCGATGCCGTCTCGATTCCGGCCGGCTACTCGATGTCGGTGTTGTACCGGTTGGGCGACCCAATCACCGCCGCGATGGGCGAATATCGTAATGATGGTACCGATGCTGCGGCCAGCTTCGCGCAACGCAGTGGCGACCATCACGACGGCATGCATTTTTTTGGCATGGGCAGCAACAATCAGTACAGCGCAAACAGCAGTGATCGCGGCATGTTGCTCATGAACCACGAGGCGATTACCCCAGCGTTCCTGCATCCGAATGGAGCCACCACCGTGAGTGGCGTGCGCACGGTCGCCGAGGAAGTGCAGCGCGAATTTTTTGTGCATGGCGTGAGCGCGATCGAGGTGAACCGCAGCGGCGGCGCGGTCACCTACAACCGCGCTTCATCGCTTAATCGCCGTATACATACGCTGACGGAAATTGAGCTATCGGGCCCAGCCGCCCGGACACCACTGATGATCACCAAGTTCTCTCCGGATGGATCGAAGACACGCGGGACGGTGAACAATTGCGCCAACGGCTACACACCCTGGGGTACTTATCTCACCTGCGAGGAAAACTGGGCGGGTTATTTCCGGCGCATCACGGCAACTGACAATCCGAACCGCAGCGCCAAGGAATTGGCGTCTTTCGCCCGCTATGGTGTCGCTGGTAACGGACGCGAACTGTGGGCCACCGTCACACCCGACACGGTCGACGATCAGTACGGTCGCTGGAATGCGATGAAGCGCGGCGACTCGCTGGATGGCCGCGACGATTATCGCAACGTCGCCAATACCTATGGTTGGGTAGTTGAAATCGATCCCTTCAATGCCACCTCCACGCCGAAAAAACGTACCGCAATGGGCCGCTTTGCGCATGAGGGCGCATGGCTGGGCCCGGTCGCCGTCGGCAAGCCTTTGGTGTGGTATATGGGCTGCGATTCGCGCGGTGAATATATTTACAAATTTGTCTCTACCGCCAATTGGGATGCAGCTGATGCCACCCGCGGATTTGCCGCCGGTGACAAATACCTCAACGATGGCCGACTGTACGTCGCCAAATTCAACGGCGACGGCAACGGGCAGTGGGTGGAATTGCGTTTTGGCATCAATGGCATCACCAATACCAACGCGCCGTACGCATTTACTGATCAGGCCGACGTGTTGATCAATACACGTCTCGCCGCCGACGCGGCTGGTGCCACCAAGATGGATCGCCCGGAGTGGGGCGCGGTTAATCCGCTGAACGGTGAGGTGTATGTCACGCTCACCAATAATTCGCAACGCACGGTCGCTACCGCCGATGCTGCCAACCCGCGCTACTACAACGACCTGCGCACCAACAGCGTCAACCAGCGCGGCAATCCAAACGGTCACATCATCCGCTGGAAAGAAGCGCAGGGCGACGTGTCGGCAGTAACGTTTCAGTGGGACGTCTATCTGTTTGGCTCACGCAGCGGAATGGATGCCAACGTCAATATTTCGGGGCTTACCGCCAACAACGATTTATCGAGCCCCGATGGTTTGTGGTTCAGCAATGCAACCAAGATCTGCTGGATTCAAACCGATGACGGCGCATACACTGACGTGACCAATTGCATGATGCTGGCCTCGCTCCCCGGTGTCGTCGGTGACGGCGCAAAGAAGTCGATCACCATCAGCGACGCGACCTCGACACGCACCCTGGACACTTACGTCGGCAAGGCATTGGGTGAAACGAATTTGCGCAGATTTCTGGTGGGGCCGAAAGAATGCGAGATCACCGGATTGGCCGAAACGCCTGATGGCAAAACGCTATTTCTCAACATCCAGCATCCTGGTGAGGATACCGTTCCGAACTTTACAACCAAAGCCTACGGCAGCTATTGGCCAGACGGCGGAACGAGTCGCCCGCGCTCGGCAACGATTGTCATTACGCGCAATGACGGCGGGATGATCGGCAGTTAAATACTCAAGGTCTTTGGAAGTGAGTTTGATACGACCCGGTACACCCGGGTCGTTTTTTTAGTCCCTCTGATCGCGATCTGCCGGGCAGACTCCAGCGCCCGCTGAAATTCGAGCTGTCATTTCAACATTCGTTTTGGTTCCCACGCAGTATTTTTAACGAACGACTTAGCGACTATTGCCGCCGCCACCGCGACCGCTGGGTTTCTTCGCCAGTGCAGCGCCAGCGCCTCCACGCGCCGCACCCGGCAAATTGCCGAATCGCTGCGTGCTTGGCGGTCGCTTACCGCCGGCCGGTTTTTGCCCCGGTGTGCCACCCGCTTTGCCTTGTTTTTGTTGGCCGCGCGATGCGCCGCGTGCCGGACGATGTCCCGGCGAACGCAATTGAATCGGTTCCGCTTTCGCTTTCGGATCGGGCTCAAAACCGGCGATCATTTCGACCGGAATTTCGCGCTTGATCAAGCGCTCGATCGCGTGCAAAAAAGCCGCCTCATCGATACACACGAGCGAAATCGCTTCGCCACTCGCGCCCGCGCGGCCGGTGCGACCAATGCGATGCACATAATCTTCCGGCACGTTTGGCAGATCGTAATTCACCACGTGCGGGAGCTGATCAATGTCGATGCCGCGCGCGGCGATGTCGGTGGCGACGAGTACTTGCAGGTCGCCACTTTTGAATTCAGCGAGCGCCTTGGTGCGCGCACCCTGACTTTTGTTGCCGTGGATCACAAGCGCGGTGATGCCGTCTTTGTTGAGCAATTCGGCGAGCCGATTGGCACCGTGCTTGGTGCGTGTGAAGACCAGCACCTGATGCCAATTCTGCGTCTTGATCAAATGGCTTAGCAATTGGCGTTTCTTGTCGCGATCCACCGGATGCACTTTTTGCGTGATCGCTTCGACCGTTGAGTTGCGCCGCGCGACTTCGATCAGCGCCGGATTGTTGAGCAGGCTGTCGGCGAGGGTTTTAATTTCGTTCGAGAAGGTCGCTGAAAAAAGCAGATTTTGCCGGGTCGCGGGCAGCAATTTCAGGATGCGCTTGATGTCATGCACAAAGCCCATGTCGAGCATGCGGTCGGCCTCATCGAGCACGAGAATTTCGACGTGCGATAAACTCACAGCCCGCTGTTGATGCAGATCCAGCAATCGACCGGGCGTGGCAACGACAATATCGACACCGCGCCGCAATTGCGCAATCTGTGGATTGATGCCGACGCCGCCAAATATCACCGTCGAGGTGAGCTTGGTGTATTTGCCGTAGACGCGCACGCTTTCCTCGACTTGGGCGGCGAGCTCGCGGGTCGGCGTGAGAATGAGCGCACGCACAATTTTATTGTTGGATGGTTTAGCGAGAACACTAAGCGCCAAGCGTTGCAACATCGGCAACACAAAACCCGCCGTTTTGCCGGTGCCGGTCTGCGCACCCGCGAGCAAATCGCCGCCATTCAATACCGCCGGGATCGCCTGCAACTGGATCGGCGTGGGAATCGTGTAGCCGTGCTCGGTAACGGCACGCAACAGGGGCTCGGCCAGACCGAGAGAGGAAAAACTCATGGGAAACTTTCGAAAAAACTCGAACCTGTCGCCACCGCTATTGAAGCGGAACGCCAGTCTAGGCGCGAAGAGGGGGAAGCGGGGTCAGATTTGACGTTGGCCCGAGGACTGGAACGAGTGCCAACGATGTACATTTTAACAGCGCAACGCGGATCAGGCGAGCGACTTTTGTGCGGCGTGCGCGGTGTTGGATACGTCTGACGCGAAATTCGTCAAGCCCTAACCGACTTCGCCTCCGCCCTGGCCGCCACCGCCGTTCCCCGACGGCTCGCCGGGCTCGCGCGTGTTCGGCGCACCCGTGCCACGCGAGGATCCACCCCGCGGCCCGCGCCGCATGCGTCGCCGGTTTTTGGGGTTGCGTTTTTTCTCGCCGTCCGCGATAACACCTCCGTCACCAGATTTCACGCGATTACCATCGAATTCAAGTGTCGGTGTCGCGAAAGACTCATGGGTTGGCTGGCCCGGCGGCTGAGCCTGATTTTGTTCCAGCGCGCCACCAGGCACCGCTGGCCGACGACCACGCTCACTGCCTCGACCGCGACCACCGCGCCCGCGCAGGCCACCACGTCCGCCCCCGCGACCCTCGGGTTTATCGTGGCGAACGCGATTTTCAGTCTCCGCGCGCGATAATGGCGCTGCCGTGATCGCGTTGCCTATGTCGTTGCCGACGGTGTTGCCAATCGTTACACCCATGTCGACCGAGTTGCCAATGTCGTCGGCCGCATCCATCGCATGCACATCAATAATCGGCCCTAGTTCATTGCCGCGTTCCGGCACCACAGAGCCTTCCGCTGCACCGCGACCGCTGCGCGGCTCGCGGCGTGGCTTCGCCGATTTGGTGGCAAATTGGCCGGGCACGATAGCGTCGGGTTTCATGCCGACCCAGCCGAGTACGCCGTTGACTTGGCCCTCGTCCAGCTCCATCAACTTGCCGCGCGCCAGCCGCGGTGGCAATTCAATCTTGCCAAATCGCGTGCGGATCAGGCGCGAAACGGTGAGGCCCTGGGTCTCAAACATTTTGCGCACTTCGCGATTGCGCCCCTCCTTGATCGTGACGTGATACCAATGGTTTACGCCCTCGCCGCCGCGCGCTTCAATCGTGTCGAAGCGGGCCGGCGCGCTCGGCTCATCGGATTCTTCATCAGCCTCAATGTTCACACCAGCCAGCAAATTATGTGTCTGCTCATCGGTGAGTTCACCCAGAATGCGTACCGCATATTCGCGCTCGACCTCGTAACGCGGATGCATCATCCGATTTGCCAGCTCGCCGTTGGTGGTAAAAATAAGCAGGCCGGAAGTATTGATATCGAGGCGACCAATGGCAACCCACTTGCCGTTTTCAACGCGCGGCAGATTATCAAAAACAGTGATGCGGTTGCCGGGGTCACTGGTGGTCACGATCTCGCCCTCGGGTTTGTGATACAGCAAAATACGCGGCAGCTCTTCGTCGAATTTCAATTTGACCGGGCGCTGATCGACCATCACATTGTCGCCCGGTGAAACTTGCGTGCCGGTGGTGGCAACGATGCCGTTGACCATCACGCGGCCCGAGGAAATCATGATCTCCATATCGCGCCGCGAGCCGTGGCCGGATTGCGCGAGCACCTTGTGTAGACGCTCGCGTTTTACATTCGCCTCACTCGCGAGTGCTTCGGCAAACTGGCCAGTTTTTGCTTCGTCGCCGACGCGGCGAAAATCGGTCACCTCAGAGGGTGACGCGCTCATCGGCGGAGCGCGGAACGGTGTCCTCTTGCCGCCGCGACTGGCGCGCGGCGGCGCGGGCTGGCGGGGCTGACCGCGCGGGGCGCCACTCGGCAAACCATTCGCACCTAGCTGTGAAGTCCGCCCATCCTGCCCGCCACGTCTGCCACGTTTTTGATTTCTGCTTTGACCTGCGCCAACCCCTGCGCCCTGGCCGTGAGCGACGCCCTGACCGACCGTTTGACCGGGGCCCCGCCCACGCCGCTGACCCTGCGGACGTGCCTGTCCGTCGCCCTGCAACACTGGTGCAGCACCTGCCTTGGCACCGCGCCCTGATGCGTTGCGGCCCCTGCCCTGCCCCGGGGTTTTGCTTTGAACTCTGCCTTGACCCTCGGCTTGCCCCGCAGCGGGCGATTTGCCCTGACCACCGCGTCTGCGTTTGCCGCCGATGCTGTTACCGATATTGTCTGCGTCCGAGCCAGAACCCCGACGCTTACCGCCGCCCGGCAATACACTGCCGCCGCCTTTGCCACGGCGCGCACGCGTGCGGTCATCGCTGCCGCGATTGGTTTCTTTTTCTTCACCCAGATACCGGCCATCAACGTAGCCGCGTGCCGCCACACCAACCACCACGCGCTTAACCATGACGACGCTCCTCAGCGTTGATATTGTCAATTTCAGAAGCCTCTATACTCGTAGCGTCCGCCGCGCTGGATTCAACTGCATCGGCGTCGCCCACGTTACTTGTATCCAAGCCGGGCAGTGCGGGGGTGGCGGTCGCGGCATCATGCATCGCACCCGCAGAAAGTGCTGCACCGACCTGCGTCATGTCGAGTGTCGCTTGCAGCTCGTGCAGCGGCGGTAATTCGTCGAGCGATCGCAAATTCAAATCGTCGAGAAAATGTCTGGTAGTCGCAAACAAAGCCGGACGACCGACCACTTCCTTGTGACCGATTTCATCGATCCAGCCGCGATCCTGCAATGTTTTCAGAATATGCGGCGACACCTGCACACCGCGAATGTCCTCGATGTCTGCGCGCGTTACCGGCTGGCGATAGGAGATGATGGCGAGGGTTTCGAGCACCGCGCGCGAATATTTTGGCGGTTTGTCGCTGCTCAGTTTGTCCAGGTATTTTTGATATTCCGGCTTCACACGGAAACGGTAGCCGCTTGCCACCTGTGCCAGTTCAATGCTGCGACCCATCCATTCGTCGCGCAATTCGTCGAGCAGATTGCGAAGTATTTCGCCGCTCAATTCTCCATCGAACAGACGCTTCAATTCATTGAGCGATAGCGGTTCTGACGCCGCCATCAAGGCTGCTTCCAGCGCGCGCTTGGCTTCAGTAATCTCGATGCTGGGTGGTGCCTCGACGGGCTCGGTCGGCAGCATGGCCAACGCGGCCGACTCATTTGGCTCAAGCTGTGTGCTATTCAAATCTGCATGTTCATTGGACATTATCGTTACGCCTGCTATGAATTACTTTCATCGTGAAAGCTCGAACACCGGTGGCTCGGCCTCACGCAATTTGACGTAGATCGGCTCGAAGGCAGCGCTCTGGCTAAGATCGATCAGCGACTCGCGCGCCAATTCCAGCACTGCCAGAAAACTCACCACCACCACCGCCACGCCTTCTTCCGGTTGAAACAATTCATCAAACCGCACAAAACCGTGGCCACCCAGATAGCGCAAAATGCGCGACATGTGGGAGCGCACCGAAAGCTCCTCGCGCGTGACGCTGTGCTTTCGTGTGGCTTTGGCGCGATTGAGAATGACCCGCCACGCTTCGGTCAAATCCACCGCCAGTACCGTCGGCACGCGCGTGACCAGACTTTGCTCGATCAGTACATCGACAATCGCGAAATCGCGATCCTTGCGCGGCAGCTGATCAATCGCCTGCGACGCCGCTTTCATCTGCTCGTATTCCATCAAACGCCGCACCAGCTCGGCGCGCGGATCGTCCGGCTCGGCTTCGTTGTCGCGCGGTGGTCGCGGCAGCAACATGCGCGATTTGATTTCGATCAGAACTGCGGCCATCAATAAGTACTCGGCGGCGAGTTCAAACTGGTTTTCCCGCATCGCTTCCACGTACACCATGTATTGACGGGTGAGATCGGCCATCGGGATGTTGAGAATGTCGAGCGAATGTTTGCGGATCAGATACAGCAGCAAATCCAGCGGACCCTCAAACTCATCGAGAATGACCGACAGCGCATCCGGTGGAATAAATAAATCGGCCGGCAGATCAGTGATCGGCTCACCCTTGATCCGCGCCAGCGGCATCGGCATGTCAAAGGACGCCTGCGTGTTGTCGACGATGAGTTCCACGCTCATTGGCTATCCGCTCACAATCATGCGAAATTCAAACCCATCGCATCGCGCACATCACGCATCGTTTCCTCGGCAACATCACGGGCTTTTTCGCAGCCATCGGCCAAAATATTTTTCACCAACATCGGATCTTCCTCAAACGGTGCGGCGCGTTCACGCATCGGTTTCAGCTCTTTAACAATACCGTCAATCACCGGCTGTTTACAGTCGAGACAGCCGATACCGGCGCTCTTGCAGCCATCGACCACCCAGCGCCTGACGGTCTCATCGGAATACACCTGATGCAAACTCCACACCGGGCATTTTTCCGGATCACCCGGATCGGTACGCCGCACGCGCGCGGGATCGGTAGGCATTTTGCGCACTTTTTCTGTGACGGTTTTTTCGTCGTCGCGCAGGTCAATGGTGTTGCCGTAGCTTTTCGACATTTTCTGGCCATCCAGACCAATCAGCTTTGATGTCGGCGTGAGCAGCGCCTGCGGCTCGGGCAGGATTACTTTGCCACCGCCTTCCAGATAACCAAACAGGCGCTCGCGATCGCCCATCGATAAATTCTGTACATCGCCCAGTAAATCGTGCGCCTCTTTGAGCGCCGCTTCGTCGCCGTCCTGCTGAAAACGTGTCCGCAAAACGTTATACAACTTGGCTTTCTTCGAGCCGAGTTTTTTGATCGCGGCTTCGGCCTTTTCCTCAAAGCCTTTTTCGCGGCCAAACAAATGATTGAAGCGCCGCGCAATTTCACGCGTCAGCTCCACGTGCGATACCTGATCCTCACCGACCGGCACACGATTGGCCCGATAAATCAGGATGTCTGCTGCCTGCATCAAGGGATAGCCGAGAAAGCCATAGGTGGCGAGATCGTGACCCCGCTCACCGAGCTTTTGCTTCTGGTCTTTGTAGGTCGGCACGCGTTCGAGCCACGAGAGCGGCGTGAAAAACGACAGCAGCAACGTCAATTCAGCGTGCTGCGGCACCTTCGATTGTGCAAACAGGGTCGCCTGCGCAGGGTCGATACCGGCGGCAATGAAGTCGATCACGGTGTCGTAGGTGTAGGCCTCAATCACCTCGGGCGTTTCGTAATGCGTGGTGAGTGCATGCCAGTCGGCCACGAAAAAGAAGCACGGATATTCGTGCTGCAGTTTCGCCCAATTTTTTAGCGCGCCATGATAATGGCCGATATGCAATCGACCCGTGGGCCGCATGCCGGAAAGAACTCTGTCAGGAAACATACGTGGGAATTAACCCTCAAAAAAACTAGGTGTTACGCAATCGTGGGGCACATTCTGCGCAAGGTAAGGTGGATCAATCGATCATTGGATCAGATCAGGCGGCGTTTCTTGGAGCTTGGTTGCCGCACTTGATCAATCGGCTGCGAGGGCTTTGCCGGGAGGCGAAGCGGTCAGACTGCAGCGATCAAGACAGCCCTATTATAGCGTATATCGATTTCATGCTGATATCGATCAGCGGCCACATGAATTTGCCCAGCACGCCGGTGACGATCAGCGCAATCAGGATGAACATGCCATAAGGCTCGGTGCGTGAAAATGCGTAGGCCATTTTATTCGGCAGCAGACCCGTTAAAATGCGTCCGCCGTCGAGCGGCAGCAGCGGGAATAGATTAAAAACCATCAGCAAGGCATTCACAAAAATGCCCGCCTCGGCGACCGACGCCAAAAAGTAAGTCGGCCCTGATGCATCGAGCGATATCGCGATTTTGCCGAGAATGGCCCACATGACCATCATCGTGAGGTTGGCCAGTGGCCCGGCCGCTGCGAC